>CANKQN010000020.1 GCA_947485035.1 Rickettsiales bacterium
AATATTTGCCTTGGTAGTAAGAAGAGTGACGATAGTTGGACATGTGATGTGGAGTATGTTGTGGATAATATTGAGAATCTTCAACAAGGCCAATATTTAGAGTGGTCAAACACTGATCCAATTCCGACACTGTTTGTTCAACAAATTGACAAGAACTACTATCCTGCAACTCCATCACTAGGATTGCCAAAACTTGCTTATCTGCAATCAGGGAATCGTCAAGTGCTGCAGTCGTCATTGAAAACACAAATAGTAGATGATTTTGAAACTTCAAATACTTCACTTGCAACCAATGGAACTTCAACATTTACTAACGGAAAAATTACAAATGCAACCTCAACCTCAACACCTGATATTGATAATAGTGATTTTACATACGACGCAGTGAGAAAAGGTGATTCTGGCATCGATCTGTATTCGGAATTGTCCAGTGTAACTAAATTTACAACTTCAACATATTCTTCAATGATTCAAAATTTGCGCATTGTACCAGAAAAAATTGGTGCAAATATGACAGTTGGTGAAGTCGATTCTATTTTGGGGCTTTTCGATGGGGGGCAAGAAGGTGATCAGCCCAGTTCTTTGACGAGTAATGCCAAAAATGCGATTCAATATATTGATGGTGACGAAATATTGCGCGGAAACCAAGCCTATCAGAAAATTACAAAAGAGCTGGAAGCTTCAACAACGAATGTGAAAGGAACGCAAACCTCGTTTGTATCGGTTTACGATTTAGGATACACAGCTGATGCAAGTAAAAATTTTTCTCTAGAGACTTCGCAAGCTTGTTTTGGCAATGATTGTGGATACACAGACTTATTGGATGCGAATTCATTTAAAGTCTGGTGGGAAACGGTCTGGAATGTCGGTAGTGCTAATAACGCCGATTTAGTGATCGAAAATCTTACTGATCTGATTAATAATACAATGGCTGCCTCAAAAGCGGCAAATATTGCTTCAATGCAAGTAAATTATCAAAAAGATTCCAGCGGAAAATATCTATTAGATGGTGATGATCAGAAAGTAAAACACGACTTGTATGATATCACGCTTAGAGAAAAGAATTGGTCGTTTGAAATTGAGAGAGCAAAGGAATTTGTGAAAGTAGATCTTGCTAAGCAAAATCTTACACCTCAATTTAATACATCATCTTTGATGCAAAATTTTGTCTCATCATTGGCCGGACAAGCTTCAAGTGGTGCGGAATTAAGTGTTGGTTATAAATTCCGCCTGTTTAAAAGCTCATTTTATACCGCTCCACAGTTAGATATTTCACTATTTAGAAACAGCAAGTCAACAATTTCAGGGAAAAGAGATGGCACTAACTACACTTATGGAAACATTGATTCGTCGTATGCAGGAAGTTTGGTTGCAAAGCTTGGTTTTGAAAATAAATTCGTTGTTGGATCAACAAACATACCTTTTAGCATCTACGGTTTTGGCGGTGGAACTTCAAGTGTAATGCAATACCGCGATACAAGTTCTCAATCTTTTGGTTTAAAATATGGCTTTGGTGCAGAGGTTTTTGTTTCAAAAAATATGGCAATTTTTGGTGAAATGTTTCAAATTAATTTGTTGAAGCAAAACATTGACTATTCTTCAACCAACACCTACAAAGGAGATAACCAGTCAAATCGTGCAGCACAATACATCCGAAGCCAACGTGGAACAACTGTTACATTGGATAACGCACAGTATGGTCAAGATACCAAAAACCTTTCAATTAAGTATGCCGATCTGAACCAGGTCATTGACGCGCAAAATATTACATATAAGACAACGGAAAAATTTGAAAACACGGGATCAATTCAGGGTGTGAAATTGGGTTTGACATACTATGTGGAATAAAAGCGAGGTTTTTCTGTTGAAAGGAAAACCCCAAAACCCCCTAGTGTTTATCTTTAATAAGCGTCACAGACAGCTTACGCAGCAACCGCAAAGCGGTATGCAGCTTTTTCAATAACAGCTTTCGCTTTGTTTTTGAAGTTAAAAGACAACACATTTTTTATAGCTTTTGTGCCATTTAAAAAGTTGTGGATTTACGCTTGCCTTGCGGGTAAAGTTAATACAGTTTCCAATTCATGTCGAGCCTATTCGCCCCCAAATTAACAAAAATGGTGGAGGCGTCGGGATTCGCACCCGAGTCCAAAAATTTCCCCATACAACGGTCTTATTACCATAGAACAATCGCTTGTTCAATCAAAACTTGAAGCTAAAAAATCGATTTGTCAAGGAGATTTTTAAAACAATGTAGTGAAATATTCTTGACAAACAAAATCAATTGTTTATTTTTGGAAAACTTAAACTTATGAATGTCTTCCGAAACGAAATTTGATGCGTATTCCGATACCAGATTTTCGAAAAACTTCATGATAATGTCCACAATGGCATTGTTTGTGTTGACTGTTGTAAGTTATGTTTCGTGGTCTCTTCTTGTAATGTCAATTTCCGGAGTAGGGCATTATTCTGCCTCACTAACTGACGGTTTTCAAGAGCATCTGCTGTTTTTGTTTGAATCTTTTGTAACATATTGGTCGTTTTACATCGAATACTACGCTTTGATAGGCTTTGCGACTAAATCATTCTTTCTGCCAAAATTACTTGCCATAACGGTAATTCCTTATGGCTCAATTTTGTTTCTTGCGTGGAAATTTCGTGAGAAAATCGCCGAAATGCGTCCATACAAAAAAGGGGAATCTCTTCACGGTGATGCTCACTGGGCGACATCTAAGGAGATTAAAAAAGCGGGTCTTTTCTACAAGGAAGGTCTGTTAATGGGGCAATATAAAGACGGCGTTTATTTCATAGCAAAGGACTACCAACACGTTCTACTATTCGCACCAACTGGTTCTGGTAAAGGTGTTGGGTTTGTAATTCCGAATCTTCTGTTTTGGAAGGAATCGGTATTTGTGCATGATATCAAGCTGGAAAACCTTATGCTGACGAGCGGCTATCGAGCAACAGTTTTGAAGCAAAAAGTTTATGCTTGGGTTCCTGCTGCTTCAAACGGGCTTTCACACTGCTATAACCCGCTGGACTGGATTTCCTCCAACGCTGGACAAATGGTCGATGACGTTCAGAAAATCACGAGTATCCTCATCGAAAAACAGGAGTTCTGGGAAAACGAAGCACGGGCATTAATTACAGGTGTTATTTTATTCCTGATAGCAGACGACACAAAACCAACATCATTTGGCGAGGTTGTGCGAACTCTTCGTAGTGATGACACGGCGCACATGCTTGCTTCTGGTCTTGATGTTTTTGGCGATAAAATTCACCCGGTAGGTTACATGAACCTTGCCGCCTTCTTGCAAAAGGCTGATAAAGAACGCTCCGGTGTAATTTCAACTGCCAACTCAAAGCTTGACCTTTGGTCCAACCCAATTATCGATAAAACAACCTCACGCTCCGATTTCAACATTGAAACATTTAAGCATGTAACAACAACGGTTTATGTTGGCTTAACACCAGATAACATTCAGCGTTTGCGTCCGTTGATGTCCATGTTCTACCAACAAGCTTCGCAGTTTTTAACAAAACACATGCCAACACCGGACGAAAAATACGGCGTTTTATTTATGATGGATGAGTTTCCAACCCTTGGTAAAATGGAACAGTTTCTTTCTGGGATTGCCTATTTTCGTGGTTATAAAGTGAAGCTTTTTTTGGTTGTACAGGATACCCAGCAGCTCAAAGGAGCTTATGAAGACACGGGTATGAATTCCTTCCTTTCGAACTCATCATACCGTGTAACTTATGCCGCCAACAACATTGAAACGGCAAAATTGATTTCCGAACTTGTGGGGAATAAAACGGTCGCTTCGGAGTCGATGAGTACTCCAAAATATTTTGATATGAATCCAACCTCTCGTTCACTTTCACTTTCAAAAGCACAAAGAGCATTGCTTTTACCACAAGAAATTTTACAAATGGACAAAAAATGGCAAATTATTTTGATCGAGGCATCGTCGCCAATTAAATGCAGTAAAATTTTCTATTACAAAGACAGCTTCTTCACAAAACGACTCTTGAAGCAAATTGAGCTACCAAAACAAGAATTCACGGGCGGTAAAAAAAGCGAAGATACCCTTAATGGTAAAGTTGACGATGTTAAAATGCTTGCAAATCATCCTGATGCAAAAGCACCTGAAAAACCAAAAGACGAGCCAAAAAAATCCGCCGCTGCTTAGCTAAGGAAATCCATTGAAATATCAACGGCATTCACGGAGTGAGTCAAGTTTCCAATTGAAATATAGTCGATATCAAGTTCACGATATTCCCCAATATTTCCAAGGTTAATTCCGCCTGAAACCTCAATTTTAATTGTTGAATGTTTGCGAATAAATGCGCTTGCAATGGTGATATCTTGAATTGACATGTTGTCGAGCATAATGATATCAATTTTTGCATTAACCGCTTCTTTCACTTGTGAAATGTTCTCGCACTCAACTTCAACCTGCATCGACGGCTGATTTTTCTTCACAAGACGCACAGCCTCTGCAATACTTCCCGCCGCCATTATGTGGTTGTCTTTAATCATAACCATTTGTGCAAGATTCATTCTGTGGTTGAAGCCTCCGCCCATTACAACTGCATATTTTTGAAGTTTTCGCATTAATGGAACGGTTTTTCTGGTATCAAGAATTTTAATTTTCTGGTTATCAATCGTTTCAACAAAAAGGTTGGTTTTTGTTGAAATTGCACTGAGATGCTGAATTAAATTCAAGCACGAGCGTTCAACTTGCAATAACTCCTTAACCGAAGCCTTGCCTGAAATTATGCTTTCGCCATACTCAATAACACTGCCATCAGTTCTGCAAATATCAAGCGAATATTTTGCCATAACAGATTCGAACGCCTGCACAAAAGCGTCAATTCCGCATAATGTGAATGGTTCAAGATTCTTGGATATCACTCTGAAATTTTGTAATTTATTTTGCACAATAATTGAGTTAGTCGTTACATCGGAAAATGCTTGGTCTTCCTTCAAAATTGCCATGATATCAGCCTTTGTAATGTTCATAAAATTCCGTGAATTTTTTTAGTAATTTGAATATCTTGTATAATTTGAAAATGCAATTCATTTATGCTTGAAAATTGCTTTTCTTTGCGAATGCCTTCCAAAAATATAATTTTTATCGTTTTTTCGTAAATATTTTGTGAGAAGTTGAAAATATGAGTTTCAAGGAGCGGTTGTAAGTTGTCTTGAAATGTTGGTTTTACGCCAAAATTTGAAATTGAGGGAAATTTCTGACCATCAATTTCCGCCACAGTGGCATATACTCCAAACGGTGGTGATATCTTATTTTCAGGAAAAACCATGTTCGCAGTTGGTGTTTTCAATTGTTCTCCCGCAATTTTTTGCCCGTGAAGAACTTCGCTCGTTAAATGAAATGGAATGTTTGAAAGTGTGCGATATTTTGCAAAATCACCATTTTCCACGCATTTTCTTAAAAAAGATGACGAAACTTTCTCATCATTGTTTGCAATTATTGGCACAATATTGGTTTTCAGACCAAAATCCGCAATTGCTTCAACGCCGTGGCTTCGATTCTGCCCGAAACGAAAATCACTTCCAACGGTAATTTTTTGCGTAATACTGCTTAATTTTGCAAGGAAATGTTCGCCGGAAAGATTTGCAAGTGCATGGTTGAACTCCAAAATTAGAAGGTTTTCAATGCCAAAATGCTCAAAAATTGCACGCTTTTCTGCTTCGGTGTAAATCAATTTTTCCTGTACACCATTTGCTTTGCCAAAGAAAATATATGGCAGGGGGTTGAATGTTAAAATGCTTGATTGCCGTGATATCAACGCTTCGTGTCCCTTGTGAAGACCATCAAACTTGCCAATACAAAGGTTTTGCGTGTGGATATCTGGGAAATTATCAGCGTTAAAATAGAAAATTTTCATTGCTTGATGTGCTTAATTGTGCCAATTATGGCATTTACTGGGCGAACATATAGCGGCTCTGTGTAAATTTCCGGCTTTATGAAGAAAAATCGTTCAATTAATTGCCTTGCATTTGGTGTTTGGCTTTGAATTTTCAGGTTTTCTAAACTTTCAATTTCTTTGAAATCTTTGTGTGAAACTTCGCCGCCAATGCCATTTTCAAAGGACTGAATGTAGAAGGTATTATTGATTGCATTAACGGCAATTGCTTGTTTTTTGTTATCCAAAACGCACGCTTCAAGTGTTGAAATTCCAAAAAGCGGAATGTTGAATGGTGTGACAAGACCAAGCGCGAATGCAATACCAATGCGAATTCCGGTGAACGATCCCGGACCGTGATTAACTATTATTCCATCAAGATTTTTTACTTTTATACCATTTTCTGCGAGCAATTTCATTGTGAAATTTGGCAAAGAATTTGTATGATTATTGCGTGTTTCGTCAATTTTTTCGTGAAACTTTCCATTAATAAAAAGGCAAACCGAACACTTGTTGAAGCAGGTTTCGATTGAGAGAATTTTCTGGTTTTGCATATTATTTTAAATTTTTACCTGCTAGAAATGATAAAAGTATTGATAGACACCATTTAATATTTTCACTTTCTTTATAGTATGCAAAATAAAAAAGAACGCCAATTACAACAATTGATGCAAGAATTGTTTTCAGATTATTATGAAAAAAACTTTCCTTCAATGGTTTGTATGTGTTGGGATTTTTTTCAGACATGCTAGTTGAATAATTTGCTAATAATGCCTTTGTTTGAGTTATGCAGAACATTTTCCATATTTTCTGAAAAATAATTGTAAATCATATCAGCCGGAATTTTGGTACAAAATTTTTCGGATTGCACTTTAATAATTTGATGCCAAGGTCCACCTTCTTCGTGCGACCAAAATGAAAGCCTTCCAGCTGGCAATTCACCCCATTCTTTTACTGTTTTTTCAAGAATTTTTTTGAGATTTTCATCAAGATTAACATTGTGGTCATTTGGTGTTTTAATTATTTCCGAATTGTATTTGTCATATACATTTTTAAAAACGGGACCATAAGGCCAAGCTTCGGGAAGTTCATCAAATTGGTTTTTTTCGTCAATTGCGTCGTTCATCAATGCAAAACCAAGGAATAAGTACAATAATTTTTGAATTTTTGTACTGTTGAATTCATACTTATACTTCCTGCAAAGTGAAACGATATCTTTTGCTAAATCAACGGTTTTCATATTGCTTTGACAATAATTATGCGTGAGATATATGTATTTTCTTTCACATTGTCAAGGATATTTTTTATTTTCTCCCAACGAATAACGGATGAAATTTTTCAACGGTGCTCTTGATGTCATCGGCTTTTATGTGCGTATAAATTTCGGTTGTGGAAATATCGCTGTGACCAAGAAGCGTTTGAAGAAGGCGTAAGTCTATACCATTTTGGTAAAGATGCGTCGCAAATGAATGTCGCAGTTTATGAGGAGAAAGACGCTCAGAAAGATTCGCCATGCTTGCAACAGTTCGAAGGTTTACAAAGGCGGATTCTCGGGATATATGTCCAGTTTTTGCCGTTGAACAGAAAACGAACAGGTTTTTCGGATTTTTGAGATATTTTTCACGAATTTTTAGGTATTTTTCAAGTGCAATTTGCGTGTCTTTATCAAAAAAAACCATGCGTTCTTTGTTGCCTTTACCAGTGACTATCACTTTTTTGCGAATTTTCCCATCAACATCAAGAATATCGCTTAATTTCAGAGATATGCACTCCGAAATTCGCAGTCCGCTGGAATATAGAATGCGAAATATTGCGTTGTTGCGCATTCCTTCTTTCGTGTTTTGCGAATTTGTGTAGGCAAAAAGATCGTCAACTTCTTGCGGGGTAAGGTAGAATGGTAAATGTTGCGATTTCTTTGGCACTTCAACTTCTATAATCGGATTTTGTGCAATCACGCATTGTGATGTAAGAAATTCAAAGAACGACCTGAAACACGAAATTTTGCGACGAATACTTGTTGCTTCGGCAATTTTAACAAAACCAAGAGTGTCCGTTATATAATATTGTGCAAAATATTCACCAATATCAACTTCATTTAACTGTATGAGGCGTTTTTTTATTTTAACGCAAAATTTATGCAAAAGCTTTATGTCGCTTTCGTAAGAATTCACCGTGTTTGCGGATTTATCCACACCAATGCTGGAAATAAACGCTTTGATAAAATCGCCATCGCTCATTTCCACCATTGCGTTCATTGAAGATTTTCCAGAATTGCGTTGTATGCTTTCAACATTTCGCCAGCCCCAATTTTCAAAGATTCTCCCCACGATTGCGGGGCTTCATCGTTTGCACCATCGGAAACAAATTTGACGCAAACAAACGGAATTTTTTCCAAAAATGCAATTTTTGCAAGTGCAAAAGCTTCCATATCAACAACATTGTAAAGCTCGTCGCCCGTAATTTTTGTCTCGAAAGAATCGCCAGAACCACAAATGCCATGGTTTTTAAAATGCCGTGAAAAGCCAGATTTTATTTCAAGAACTTGTGGAATGGAATCGCTTGGTGTAACGAAATTTTCATAACCAAAAACCGTGGCGTTCATATCGCGTTGAATAAACTTTTCACACAAAACCATTTCACCATAATTGAAGTTTTTACTCCCAGCCGTTCCAAGATTAATGATAACATCGGGGCGATTTTGAAAAATTGCTTTTGTTAAGGCATAAGAAGCGTTCACTTTTCCAACACCGGTGTAAAGAACATTTGCATTGGTAAATAGATTTTGTGTTTCGTCCTCCAAAGCAAAGACCGTCAGGATTTTTTTCATATTATTTTCAAAATTTTTGGTTTAATTCCTTTAAATTCAAAGTTGTTTAGGGCGGAAATGTTTAAAATACAGAAAATTTCCCGTACATCATATCCACATTTTTCGGCCAATTTGCACGACGCTTCAAGAGTTCCACCCGTTGCAAGAACATCGTCAATTATGCAAATTTTTCCGGCTCCTTCTTGCATTTCAATTGTGTCCGTGCCATATTCAAGGGAATATTCTTGGCTGAATTTCGGTGGTGGAAGCTTGCCTTTTTTGCGAATCATAACAAAGCCTTTCCCAAATTTTTGTGCAAGCGCAGAAGCAATTATAAACCCGCGAGATTCAACTCCAACAAATAAATCAATTTCTTCAATTTGCGAAATGCAATCCGCACATTCTTCAATTAATTCGGGGAAGTGGTTTTGAAAAACGGGGGAAAGATCTTGAAAAATAATACCTTCTTTTGGAAAATTTGGAACGGTTGCGATGAAATTTAGTGCTGACATAAAATTAAATTAAATTCCTGCCCAAACATTTTGCACATCGTCAAGGTCTTCAAGGGCATCGATAAATTTTTGAATTGATTCAATTTTCCCTTCTGGCACATCGCTTTGTGCGAGTGGACGATACTGAATGTTAGCTTCGATTGGGTCGCCAAAAATTTTTGAAATTTCGCTTTGTAACTTATGGAAATTTTCAAATTGAGTAGTGATTTCAAAGTAGTCTTCAATTTCTTCAACATCATCAGCACCAAATTCCGCCGCTTTTTCAAAAAGAGCGTTAAAATCAATTCCATTTTTGTTATAAAGAATAACGCCAAGCCTTGTGAAAATGAAATCAAGACTTCCAGTTTCTCCCATATTTCCACCACATTTTGTTGAAAGTGCACGAATTTCGCCCGCAGTTCGGTTTTTGTTATCCGTCAAGGCTTCAACAATAATTCCAACACCGGCAGGACCATAGCAATCATAACGCATTGCTTCAAAGTTTTCACCATCATTTGCACCCGTTGCTTTTTTGATAGCAGCATCAATTTTTTCCTTTGGCATGTTCATTCCCTTCGCTTTTATGATAGCCAAACGCAATCTAGGATTGAACTCTTCCGAAGGTTCTCCATTTGCAGTTTTGATTGCGGAAATGATTTCGCGTTGAATTTTTGTGAAAATTTTGGATTTCTTGGCGTCTGCTGCTCCTTTTTTATGCTTAATGTTTGCGAAGTGTGAATGTCCTGCCATTTTTCTTTGATAACTTACATTTATTAGCAACTGTTTTGGCAAAGAATGTAAATGTCAAGAATGTTTAAAAAAACCGTTGCATTGTGGCGAAAAATGTGGTATAATTTATCAATATTTATTAATGTATTTATGAATAACGTGAGAACAAGATTGGAAGCCCTAGGTTCAGAGTTGGATAGAAGTATTGCTTACGTACTACATATCACTGCTGCCATTGGTGCTGGATATTACCATGAGGCTTATGATATGATGTTATTTGGTTCGCAGGGAGCAACTTATGATGAGGGTGGAAGGCAAGCAGAATATAACAATGCGCGCAGATTCAGAGACAGAGAAATAGTTAGAATCCAAAGAGAAATAGTTAAACTCCAAAGAGAAATAGTTAAACTCCAAAGAGAAAGAGATATACTCCAAAGAGAAAGAGAAATAGTTAGAATCCAAAGAGAAATAGTTAAACTCCAAAGAGAAAGAGATATACTCCAAAGAGAAAGAGATATACTCCAAAGAGAAATATGTAGGTTACGAATAGAAAGAGGCGAAGCTGTGACGATATATCGTGGTGAGATAGTAACTCATGATGAGGCTAGGATAATGATAGCAGATAACAATAGGCGCGCATTAGAGCGAGCAGAACCTGTAATAGAAAGATATAGGATCCTAGCAGATAACAATAGGCGCGCATTAGAGCGAGCAGCACCTGTAATAGAAAGAGGCGAAGCTGTAGATGCTGTTGTAATTCGTGATGCCAGCATTCCAGAATATAGCAACCATATGATATCGCCCTCAGATGACTCACAAGGGGAGCAAAGTGCACAGGTAACGCCTCGCTGTAATATTGATGCACTTATTGTGGTGCAAGATAATGCCATTCGAGTTAACGATGCAAGCGTGAATGAGAATACTGACAGCAATAAATCAATTGAGCAAAGTGTTGTTCGATCAAGATCACAAATATTTTCTGCGCAAAACAAAGAGCGTGAGCAGTGTGAGAGTGATAATGATATTGACAAACCTAGGATCGATTTCTACAAGATTCCTAATACTAATAACAATGATTCTGCACGAAGTCAAGGATTGGAGGATGATGAATCAGAGCTTGTGACACAACGTAAGGATATAAGTAAGCATAAGACGCCGCTTGTGAAAAAACGTAAGGATATAAGTACGCC
>CANKQN010000021.1 GCA_947485035.1 Rickettsiales bacterium
AGGTATAACAAAAACAGCAATACAATCAGTAATAACTCGCAAAGACAAAGACGCACTAGTCAGACAACTAGCCATAGTACTAGAAGAACGCCCAGAAACACAAATACTAATAAAAAATATAGTAAAAGCACGACAAAATCTGGGTGAAAAACACAGAGGAGCACATCCCCTCCTTTCTAATGACCTACTCCAATCACAATTACAGCTGATACGAAAAGTAACAGGCAACGTGGATGAGATGAATATATTAGTGCACGCACTAGACAACGAACAAGTAAGCAAAAGCTTAGAAACCCTATCTCTTGCGCAGAGGATGGATGCAGTAAAGCAATTCGACACATTATTAAATAAAGCAATGCCAAGTCCGAATAGTGTAGAATTGTCTGTGAACGACAAATCTAAATTGCGTCAAGAATTGCTACGAAGTGGTGGTGATTACCAGAATTTCATGGAAAAATCATGGAATCCAGCTTTTGCGAAAGATTATCCGACGATGCATAAAATACTTGCAACCCAAGCAGAATATAAAGAAGCGTTTTCTGAACTTGACAAATCTCGGGCAAGAGAATTAGCACACGATGTACAAACAAAATATAATTCAGACATTAAAAAGCGGAATGAAGCGGAGAGTAATTTACGCGATGCTTTTTATACCGGGCTGAATAATAAGACCAAATTGTTCAAATTTGGTGCTTCCTTCGCAACTTTTGGTGCACTTAATGCAGCTGCTTTTGCTATGTATGTTCCTATTTATCAGGAAATTCTAAACTTGTATGACAAAGCGAAGGAATTCGTGCCAGAGATTCCTGCACGCAATGTACTAGTAGGGACCCAGGTTGTGACAATGCCAAAAACGCCAGAGGAAGTTATAAAGCCGGGGCATGAAGGAGTGTTCTCCGACCTAAACGATGGCGTGCAGATAATAGTAGTTATGGTTGCTATTTCAATAGTAGTGGGTGCAGCAGTTGCTGCATTAATGGTTTATGATAAATTAGATAAAGAGAGAAAGGAACATTCAAATGTTGATTCATGGAATGAGAAAATTGATCAGAATCCACTCAGTAATATAACTAACAAAACTCCAGAATATAATAATGGGAAACACACTGGAAAACAAGTTCTTTATAACGCTATTGTAGAACCTCGCGTAATATAGTAGTTTTGGTTTAACTCCTCCAACGGCTACTGACAAGCCAAACATTCGTCGTACATGTCAACCGTCTTTCCACCTTGAACTTTTGGTTTTACTGTTGCAATTGTGTCTTGCCCTGGTGCTTTTTCCGCCCTTTGAATTGAAGATGAGCGGCAGTAGTAAAGCGATTTCACACCTTTTTTCCAAGCGGCGAAGTGGATATCGTGCAGAACTCGTTTTTCAACATTACTTGCAAAGAAAATATTTAGTGATTGCGATTGACAAATATATTTTTGTCTGTCTGCGGCGTGGTCTATCAACCACATTTGGTTTATCTCCATTGCGGTTTTGAACACGGCTTTTTCTTCTGGCGTAAGGCATTCCAAATGTTGAACAGAACCTTCGTTTAATGCAATTGACGACCAAGTTTTATCGTTATCACTTGCTTTAATTTGAAGAAGTTTTTTCAGATACTTATTTCGAACAATAAACGAACCGGAAAGAGTTTTATGCGTATAGCAATTTGCCGCATAAGGTTCAATGCCGGGGCTGGAATTTCCTGCTATAATTGAAATTGAAGCAGTTGGTGCAATTGCAATTTTGTTTGCGAAACGCTCGTTTAAACCTGCGGATTTAGCATCTGGGCAGGCACCTTTTTCCTTTGCAATTTTCTTGCTGGCTTCGTCGGTCTTTGTTTTAATATGTGCAAAAATTGCTTTATTCCACGATTTTGCCGCAACGCCTTCAATTGTAGTATTCTTGCTTTGAAGGAATGAGTGAAATCCCATAACGCCAAGTCCCACCGAGCGTTCTTGCGATGCTGAATATTTTGCACGCTCCATTGCGTCTGGTGCACGGTTTATGAAGTCTTCAAGAACATTATCAAGGAAATTCATTATGTCTTCAATAAACATGCTATTGTCTTTCCAAGCCTCAAAATACTCTAAATTCAGTGATGACAAACAGCAAACCGCCGTGCGTTCTTTTTTGTGCTGATCGTTGCCTGTTAAAAGTGTAATTTCAGCACATAAATTTGATGTTTTCACTTTAAAATCGTTTGCTTTGTATACCTCCGGCAGGTTTTTGTTGACAGTATCCGTGTAAAGAATGTATGGTTCGCCGGTTTCGACTCTTGAAGCAAGAATTTTAATCCAGAGGTCCCGTGCATTAATTGTGTTAACAACATTTCCAGATGACGGGCTGATCAATTTCCAAGGTTTTCCTTCTTGCACGGCGTTCATGAAGGCATCGCTTATGCAAACTCCGTGATGAATGTTAAGACAGCGGCGGTTTGTATCGCCTGTTGGTCGCCTAATATCAACAAATTCCTCAATTTCAGGGTGAGTATCTTGCATATAAACCGCTGCAGAACCACGACGAAGACTACCTTGGGAAATTGCTAGGGTCATGGAATCAACAACTTTGATGAAAGGAATTACACCAGATGTGTGTCCCTTACCTGCAATTTCTTCATTAATTGAGCGAATATTTCCAATGTGCGTTCCAATTCCACCACCAGATGACGCCAAGTAGACATTCTCGTTCCAAGTTTTTGCTATTGAATCAAGGCTGTCTTGCATTTCATTTAAAAAGCATGAAATTGGAAGACCACGATTCGTTCCGCCATTTGCCAAAATTGGAGTAGCAGGCATGAACCACATTTGTGAAATGTAGTCGTAAATGCGTTGTGCGTGTGCGTCATCGTTTGAGTAAGCTTTTGCAACGCGGGCGAAGAGATCCTGACTTGTCTCGTTACCAATTAAATAGCGATCTTTTAAAACGGCAAGACCAAAATCCGTAATATTAATCTCTCTTTCTTTGTGCGTTTGAATTGTCATAAATGTATGTTTAATTGCAAATATTATTAATTAACTCCGTTTTCTTTGAACGCCTTCATTGCAGCGTTGTGTGTTGGGAATTGTAGCGTGTTTGGATTCAGCGTTTGCACTGTGTTTTGCATCATTACCGGAGAATACTGTTTAAAAGAAGCAAAGTTTGTGAGTGTATAGCGCGTTATGTCATAAACTGCTTCGTCGTTTGTATATTTTGACGTTACAAGAAGTGCTTTTGTGCCAAGTGTTTGCGTGGGCTGTGCATATCCAAGATACATTCCAGCCGGAATTGTGGAGAGGGAGTAAAACGGGTTTTGTTCCATTGTAAGTTGAATAAATTCAGCAGAAAGTGGGATAATTTTCGCACCGCATTGTTCAACAAGCGTTTGAACTGTTTTGTTTGGCTGTCCTCCAATTACAATTGAAGCATCAATCACATTGTTGCACAAATAGTTTTCAACGGAGGATTGCGTTTCGGTTGAGACTTTGAAATCTGTTGTTTTGAGGGCAAGAAATTTCATAATTTGCGATGTAAATTTCCGAACACCAGAACCATCAACACCAATATTAAATCTTTTACCTTTGATATCTGCAAATGTTGTTATGCCGGAATTTTTCGATGCAATAAGCAAGAATGTTTCGGTGTATAAAGGGAAAACGACTGATATGCTTGAAATTTCGTTGCGTTTTTTCTTTTCGGATAGATATGTGAAGAATTCGTCCGCTTGAACAAAAGCAAAGCTGTTCAGTCCACCCTCGACCGCACTAAGGTTATATTCCGAACCTGGTGTTGATTCAACAATACACTTCTTTTCATTGTTTGCAGAAAGGTTAAAAATGCGACAAATCGCCCCACCACTTGGGTAGTATAGCCCAGAAGTTGAACCTGTTGCTATTGTAATAATTTCCGTTGCCAATGCGGAAAATGATAGCAAAATTAAAGCAAATACGAATTTTATGAGGTTTAAAACCGACATATATAAAGAAAACTTTTTCAAAAAAATAAGTTTTGTGAAAATATAAAAATCAAGGTTTTTTATTTCAAAATTCCACAATTTGAAATTGATATAACATTAAATCCTTTTGGAAATTGACTTTATATCTACTTCACAAAAGTGCAGTCTGCGGAAAATTTATGCCTGTCAAATTCAACGGAAAATGCGTGAAGAAACATGCGTTCCGCAGGAATTCCGCCGTATTTTTCGTCACCAACGATTGGCATTCCAATATGCGAAAGATGCAGTCTGATTTGGTGCATTTTACCAGTTTGTGGTTCAACAAGAACGATGTTTTCGCCAGCAGCACTGAACTTCGTAACGCAAGTGTTTCCTTCTGTTGCAACCATTTTTTGAAGGTGTGTATCTTTATGAAGATTGGTTGAAATTGTGCCGCTTGGTTGTGTAATTCTTTCAACCATAGCATAATATTTCTTTTTCACAAGGTTTTGTGCAAAAAGTTGAGTTACATGGCGTGCCATATATTTATTCTTGGCAATAATCATTATTCCGGAGGTCTCCCTGTCGAGTCTGTGGGTAATTCTTGCTTCAATTTCATATTGCTTGGCAAGTACATCGACAGATATTCCACTTGTTACACCACCTTGGCTTGAAATTCCACATGGCTTGTTTATTATTATAAGGTCTTCGTCTTCGAAGGTAATCCAACTGCGAAACTGTTCAACAAGAGTAGGGTTCACATACACTTCCTGCGGGTTTTCTTCAAGGAAATAGTAGACTTGAATGGCATCGCCAAGGGAAAGAACTGTTGATGGTTCAACTTTTTTTTTGTTGAGTTTTATCTTTTTTTCACGCAATAATCTTGCAACGAGGCTTTGGGGTATTGTAAATTTTTCACGAAGAAAGCGGTCAATTCGTGAATTGTGATAGTTTTTATCAATTATTATTTCCATTGTGTTTTATTGAAGTTTTTATTGAGGAAACTGCTGCCTGAATGGCAAAATCTTCAATTGCGTTTGGTTCCACTTCCAAAGATTTCTCTGCATTTTCTTCTGTGCCTTCTTCAACCTTAGTGCTTTGTTTGTCAAGTTTAATATGATTTTTATAAACTGCCTCATTGCTTGGGAAGAAATCTTTGCGTTTTTCTTGCTTCTTCACTTCAAGTTCGGGAATTATGACATCAGGTTTCACGCCTTGGGCTTGAATTGAATGACCTTTTGGAGAGTAATAAAGGGCAGTTGTAAGTTTTAACGCACCTTTTTCACCGTTTTTCAGTGGCGAAACTGTTTGCACTGAGCCTTTTCCGAAAGTTTTTTGACCAATAACCATGCCGCGGGAATTATCCTGCAATGCAAGTGCTGTGACTTCCGAAGCAGATGCGGAGTAGGAATTCACCAAAATTGCTACGGGAATTTGCGGGGATATTAGGGGTTTGTCGTCGTTGTAAATTGCAACTTTCCCATTCAGCGAAGAATAACGCACATTTCGGCAATTTTTTTTGCTTGCAATGCAAGACCTCTCATCAACGCTTTTTGCCTGTTCCATCGTTGAAACTTGAACTATGATATCGTTTTTTTTCACAAAAAGTGATGATATCGCAATTGCAGATTCCAAAATTCCACCCGGATTCGCACGCAAATCAAGCACTATCCCTGAATATGATTGATTCTTTTGCAAGACTTTGAGGAGGTCATCGAATGTTTTTTCGTTAAATGTGCTGATTGAAACAACGAGTATGTCATCAATTTTCTGAGACGAAACCGTTTCAACCTCAATATTATCACGCATAATCTCAAATTCAAGTGGTTTTTCAGCGTCTTTTCTGAAAATATCAACCTTAACTTTTGTGCCTCTCTTGCCTTTTAACTTGCTAGAAACTTCATCAAGAGACATGCCAAATGTTGACTGTGAATTTACATGAGTAATATAATCGCCATTTTTCAAGCCTGCTTTTTCAGCTGGCATACCCTTAATCACACCAATCACGCGAATAATTCCTTGGTGGGAATCGATATAAACGCCAATTCCGGAAAAACTTCCTGAAAGTGATTCTGTTAGTTTAAGGTATTCATCTTTTGTGTAGTATGTGGAATGGGAGTCGATTTTATCAAGACCGCCCTTCAAAAGACCGGCTGTGATATCTTCGTCTTTTATATCAGTTTTTGCGGAATTTCGCTTTGCGTAATTAATGATATCGCGAACAAAAACGAGTTCTTCGTCCGAATAATTGCTAGCATTCACTTGCGGGAAAAAGGAAATTATTGCAAGAACGGCAACAATTATGCATGATATTTTATTCATTTTAGAAATCTAAATTTGCGTAATGTTGCGGTGTTAAAATTCCGGCAATTCTTTCTTTAAGTAATGCACGAAACGCCGGTTTGGATTTCACGATTGAATACCAGTCCTTAATTTGAGGAATTTTCGACCACTGAATCTCGCCAAGGAAATCCAGACTTGAAAGTTGCGTTGCTGCGGCGATATCTGCTAGAGAAAATTTTTCCCCACCAAGCCAAGTGTTTTTTTCAAGAAGATATGTTGTGTAATCGAAATGTATGCCAAGGTTGTAGCGTGCCAAGCTTAAAACATTCATATTTGGTTGTGCTTTTTCGTGGAAATATTTCACCGCTTTTTCTTGAATGAAAGACCGTCCGCAGTCAAGAAAGAATTTTTCGGTGAACCAGAGTGCAACTTTTTTTGTTTCAAGCTTGCTGTTTTCTTCGGGAAAAAGAAATGTTGGCTTGTATGTTTCAAGTAAATATTCAATTATCAAATGTGAATGGTTGAAAACATCGCCGTTTTTTGAAATAAGAACAGGGACTGTTCCAGCAGGATTTATCTGCAGAAATTGTTCGTCAAATTCCCAAAACTTTTGCTCCACAAGTATATAATCCACCGCTATTTCATTTAAAATGAAGCGAATCATTCTTGAAAAAGGGCAAAGGGAGTAGTGGTATAATTTATACATTTAGGAAGAAAAAGGCTTATATTTTTTTAATGAATACAAAAAAACTAAATTTCAACTTGTTTTTCAATTTCTTCAATTCTTGCACCGCATTTTTTGGTAATTTCAAGTTCCTTTGCAAAAAAACACTCACCAGTGCGAAGCGTTACCGCAACAAAGTTTGATTGCACAGATACATTACGCTGTTTTATTGTTCCAAGTTTTTTGCTTTCAGCTTGCAAAGTGGCGTTAAGTGGAATTATAAATTCAATTTCGTTGTTGGAACTTTCACTAATTTTAATGCCGTTAATTGAAGATTTTGCGTATGTAAATTTCCCGATATTCGTGAAGACTATCCAGTAGCTTGGGTCGTTATACATAACCGAAGAGACGTGGATAATTGGGTTTGTTGTAACTTGCGATTTTTGCATTGTGAACCTGCGTGGTTTGACGATCATTTTTCTTCCTTTGGAATGGTAGTCAACTGCTTGGTTGACGAGGGCGGAATCTTGTGGGGTGTAAAACGCATCACGATATTGTGGAATGTTGTATGATGGGTCGAATTTGACGGTGTCATCAATGGTGATTTCTTGCGGTTGAATTTGAGATTTTGCTAAATTTGTTTTTTGAGAATCCGACATGCCAAATTCAACTTTTGCAAGTTCAGTGTTTTCAATTAACGCACTTTTGGCAAATGAAATTGCACTGCCAATTTGTTTGATATCCTGTGTTTGAAGTGTGTTGGAATTTGATTGCAGAAACTTGTTTTGAGTATTTGCCGTTTGCGATGGATTTGTTGGGGCGGCGAACCTTGAAAATGTTGTCGTTGTTTTCACACCGTTGTTTTCATAAGTTGTTGTTTTTTCGGTTGGGGTGAAATCTGTGGCGTAAGATGAAACTGCTGCCAAGAAAAGCATTATGTATAGCATAAATTATTTTATAAAAAACCAGTGAAGAACCAAATGAGTGTTGATCATTGAAACATTTTGACCTGAATTTAAAGCATTTATTATGCCGTTATCAATTGTTTTTACAACTCTTGTTGTTTCAATTTTATGAATTACAACCTGTCCGTTAACTTCTGAATTAAGGGTTTTGAGGAATTCTTCAGTTTGTCTTTGAAATATTGAGTTGAATGTAACTTCAATTTCAAAAAGGTTTGTTGGGGTAATTGTTTGAAGATCGTTATACATTACCGAAACGATTGAGTTTTTTTCGGACACAGTATCAATCACAAAATTTGTAAGCCTTGCTTGTTCAGCAAACTTAGTGAGGGATTCTATCATGTATTGCCTGCCATTTTCAGTGTTATCCTTTTTGTGCGGGGGCAAAGCATCAAAGGCTTCCATAACTAATCCCTTGTTTGCATTAATTGCACTACTTTTCGAAGAGGACATCTGAACTTGTTTCATTTGTATTTCAGATTGTTCATTTTTCTTCACAAAGTGATTTTTCAAAAACAATGCAAGTGCGATAAGAATTAAAAAAATTAGGGAAATTATTGCAACTTTTTTCAAAAAAGAAGCCGATTGATTCCGTAAATGGATTTGATATGACCTGTTCATTTTATTTCTTGCTATTTGGTTGGTTTGTAAGCTTTATTGTGAAATCGCTTGTTGATTCATCAATTTTTCTTGTTATTTCATAGCGATAAAACACCCTGCGAATATCAGAAACAAGACTGTAATAGTCCTGTAATTGTTCGGCATTTCCATTTATTGTTATTTCAATAACGGCATTTGCTCCATAACATTCAGAAGAACAAGCGTAGTTCACGGCTTTGAGGTAAGCTGTGCCTTTAACAAGCGGTTTCAGTTGTTCAAAGAACGAGAAGTAGAGTTCTGTTGTGAATTGGGAGTAGAAATTGACGGATTTTTTTTGATTCTCAATATTTCTGCCCAAACTTTCAACACGGTTAAGTATGTGTGAAACATCAAGTGCATTTTTGTTGCGATATTTTGTGAAAGATTCAACTGCCGACATCGTCATCATGAAAGTTTGATATGCAAATGTGCACATAATGAACAAAGCCATAAGTATTATTGTAGATTTCTTGGCGTAGTGTTTGAATATTGTTGAAAAGAACTGTTTGTTTTTTATGAAGAATGTTGGCTCGTAAATACATTTAAACGCAATTGCGTCAAGAGTATTGACAGTTTCAAGGTTCTCGCTGTAACCTTTGTGATAGAAGAGTTTTGCGTTAGGAAGTTCTGACTGTGTGTAATAAATTGTTGTGTGGTCAAACGATGTTTTCAAAATCGCTTTCAACAATGATTCACTTCCATAAACATAAACACGATATTCAAGAGCAAGTTGCGTTGCGTAATCGGCAATTGTGAAAACCGTTGTGTTAATTTCCTTTTGAGTAGCTTGATCAATTTGGGTGCAGGATATGTGGTGGTGGAAGAGAATTTTTGTGCCCTGTGAAAGGGAAAAATTCACGCCGGAAATTGGGCTGTATTGTGCAACAACGGTAAGTTCGTCATGTGTTTTGTCGCGAATGTCAAGAATATCCTGTTCAATAACGGGCATTGGTTTTGGCATGTGAATTTTGCGCACATTGCCTTCGCAAATGTCTAAAACTTCAAGAGTCATTGAAAAATAACCGGCAATTGGGTTTGGAAATTTCAGGAGAAGGTCAATATACAAACTCGTGTTCAATGTTTTTACAAGCGAAACGACTTGATAAGCGTTTTCTGTGGATTTTGCATCGCTTGATGAAATTGTGTAGTAATCGTGTACTGCTTCTTGTGGGACATCTTGCGAGATTTTTTTGATGATTGAATGGTGAATGGCGGTTGCACTAATCGCCTTCAAGAATTTGTATTCTGTGAATGATTGATTTGGAACATCGAAAATAATTGCAACAGGAATACCTTCTTTCCCGATGAAGTAGTCTTTAAAAAATGATTTCAAATTGTCATTTTCGGTGTTGTATGAAATTTTATAGACCCTTGTAGAAAAAATTTTCCCATTAACAAAACGCACGAAATACAATTCACGACTTCCTATGAATAAAAATATTGAATTGCGTTTTAATATTTCAAGATTTGCAAACATTATAGTTCCTTAATTGTTCATAAAGTAAATGTGCATATTTGTTGGAATATCCTGCACCAAGGAAGACATAAAACATTTTGTGTTTTTGCCTAAAAAACTCTTCCACAAAATTGAAGGTATCATCACTTAAAATTTTTTTATTAAATTTCAAGTTTTTTATTACAAAATCGCACTCTTTTTTCTGCCATAAAGTTTTAATATCGTTTACAAGTTTTTCCGAGGATATCCCTTCTTGAATGCCTCTGCCTTGAATTCCGAAAATTTCCATCATAATAAGGCAATTTGCTGCGTCAAAACATGTAAGATATTCGTCGTAAAGGCTTTCAACACGGGTATACTTATGCGGTTCGCAAATAATTACAAGACCGGCGTTGATATCGCTGCAATAGGAGGAGAAGGAATCGATGAAAGCTTTAATTTTTTTTGGACTATGTGCGTAGTCGTCAATAATTGTAACGCTTTTCCCGTTCACCTCAACTTCACCGACAATTTCCACTCGTTTATTTGCCCCTTTAAAATTCACAAATGTTGATTGCGACTTTTTCCCAAACAAAATTGAAGCAAGCATTAGAGCAGGAAGGGCGTTGAATGCGTTGAGTTTTCCGATCATTGGAATTTTGACATTTTCAAGTTCAACAACTCCACCACAGGAAAATTCCACAGCATTTGGAAGATTTCTTGCTTCTTTAAGATGGCAGTTCGCAAAAACGCTTTCTTCAACCTTGTGAATGTTTTTGAAGCTGGTAACTTGGTCAATTCCGGAATAGGAAAAAATTGAGGATTTATATTGCGTGAAATGTTGCATAAGTTCAACCGTTGTTTTGCAATTGGCGTTGAAAATTACAATGCCGTTGTTTTCAAGTGCATTTTGTGCAAACTTGTGGAAATGTGCGATAAGATTTTCACGGTTGTTGTTATAGCGTTTGTGGTCAAGGTGGTCAGCGTCGATATCTGTAATAATTGCAACGGTGAAGTTCATATCAGCAAATGAACCATCAGATTCATCAGCTTCCACAACGCAGATGTTTGAACTTTCGTTCACGAAAACGGTTGAATTGACTTCGTTCAAAACCGTGCCAATTATGCAAGATGGAAGGGTGTTTGTTGAAGCTTTTAT
>CANKQN010000022.1 GCA_947485035.1 Rickettsiales bacterium
AGCAAGGCAATTACTTGTGAGCCAGCAAAAAGAACAACTTGCCAATATGGTTGTGGTTTATAAAACTATGGGTTTTGCAAATTAGCACAGTTTAATTTGGCAAAATCTCAAATGAAAGTTCTTCGTTGAACACTGTGCCTGAAATTGGCTCAAGTTTAATATCGGTCGCTAAAACTTGTTCTTTAATGTATTCAATATTTGCAAAAATTGCCTCTTTTGTTATGCTTTCTTGTGAAAAGTTTAATATAAGGGAAATTTTTTGTGAAAGTTCCAAGTTTTTTTCTTTGCGATTATTCTGCACCATGCGAATGAAATCGCGTGCAACGCCCTCCATTTCAAGTTCTTTGGTAATGGTGATATTAAGTATTATCAAAAATTTTCCGTCAATAGAGGTGTAATTTTCTTCCACAGAATTTAGCTTAATTTGAATTTCGTATTCACTTTTTAAAATATTATGACCACAAATTTCAATGCCATTTTCGGCTTCGTTATAAATGCCTTGTTTTGCTTGTTTAAGAACGGTTTGAAAATCTTTTCCAATTCGTTTTGCAACTTTGGAAGCGTCGATATTGATGATTTTTGTGCAGTCGAATTGTTCAAGATTAGGTTCAAGAATGACATTTTTAATGTTCAGCTCTTCTTTGATAAGTGATTGCAATTCTTGATTAAGCGAAAAACCTTCGCCTGAAATTGTGATAGAATTAAGAGGCAGACGGGCTTTTATATTATGTTTCTTGCGAATTGAAAGACCTGCGTTGCAAATTTTGCGAACAAATTCCATTTGGTTAATAATTTCTTGCGAAAATGGGATTGAGGAAATTTCTGGAAATTTTTGTAAATGTACGGAAGTGATAGTCATTTTTTTTCTAAAGAATTGTTGCCAAGTTTTGTAAGTTCTTCAAGCGTTATTGATGTTAAATAATTTTCAATCTTTTCTTCAAATGCTTGCCAAATGTGGTGGGTTGTGCATTTTTCTTTCATTCCAAGACACCCATTTTCGTTGTGGCATTTGGTCATTTTAACTTTTTCGCCAGATGCAAATAGAATTTCGGAAAGCGTGATTTCATTTGGGTTTTTTGCTAAAATGTATCCCCCACCTGGACCTTTTACTGATTTTACAATGTCGTTTTTTTTCAGTAGCAAAAAAATTTGCTCTAAATATGAAATGCTAATACCTTGCCTTTGCGAAATTTGTGAAAGTGAAATTGGGGCGTTGGTTTTTTCTGATAAATTTGAATTTGTCACGATATCAATAATGGCAGAAACTGCATATCTTCCGCGGGTCGTCAGGAACATTTATGAAAATAAAGATTTACAGTAAATCATGGTAAAATAATAAGATATAAAATGTCAAGCTTAAAGTTCTTGACTTTTCCATGACTTCGTTTTGCAATTAATAATTAAAATTTTAATCCACACATGAAAGAAGTTTCGAAAATTTCCGAATATTTTGCTGAATTACAAGCAAAAACCATAAGATACACGGCAAAAGTTTCCGAAGATATTCAACGCATAATTGCCGAACTTGATTCTGGAGAGCGTAGAGTTTGTGCAAAATTTGGTGAAGAATGGGTTGTTGATCAGGATATCAAAAAAGCAATTTTGCTTTACATGAATATGATGAAAACCTCAGTTATATCCCTACAATTCGATTCCTACATCGCAAGTGATGCAACGCCAGCTTTCGTTCAAAATGCTTATGGTATTTTGGAAAAAGCACCACAGGAATCGGCGAAAAGTAACATGAGATGGTTTGACAAAATTCCCCTTAAAACAGCAAACTGGAAAAGCGTAAACTTTGAAAACGCAGGCTTTCGAATGGTTCCGGGTGCAGTTGTTCGCTATGGTTCTTTTATTGGAAAAAATGCTGTTTTAATGCCATCTTTCATTAATATTGGTGCTTATGTTGGTGCAGGAACAATGGTAGACACTTGGTCAACAATTGGTTCTTGTGCACAAATTGGTGAAAATTGTCATATTTCAGGCGGTGCTGGAATTGGTGGAGTTCTGGAACCACTTCAAGCAAACCCCGTTATTATCGGAAATAATTGCTTCATTGGTGCAAGAAGTGAAATTGCAGAGGGAGTGATTGTTGAAGACGGCGCAGTTATTGGAATGGGAGTCTATATCGGTAAATCGACAAAAATCATTAACCGTGAAACTGGCGAAGTTTCTTATGGAAGAGTTCCAAAAAATGCCGTTGTTGTTTCTGGTTCAATTCCAAGTTCGGGCGGAGTCAGCCTTTACGCAGCGGTGATTGTTAAACAAGTGGACGACCAAACACGCTCAAAAACATCAATCAACGAACTTTTACGCTCATAATTTTATGTGGAAAATAATCAAATTGCTGTTTTTAATTGCATTAATTTACGGCGCTTACTGGCTTTATGTTCAGTTCAACAATCAAGAGCAGGCAAAAAAAGACGCAGTAGACTTCAACAAAACGCACGAAACTGTGGAGTTTAGGAAATAAATTGAAAGTTGCAAGGGAGGTTTAACTTCCCTTCACCATCTGCCGTAAATCCAATTTTTTGAGGAGTTCCAAATCCGAATTGGAGTCGTTATTTTGTGTTGTCAACAGTTTTTCACCGTAGAAAATCGAATTGGCACCAGACATAAAGCACATCGCTTGCATCTCTTCACTCATGTTAAACCTTCCGGCGGAAAGCCTTACAAACGCTTTTGGAAACATAATTCGAGTAATGGCCACAAGGCGAATATATTCAAATGGGTCAACATCTTTTGCGTGTTCAAGGGGTGTCCCCTTCGCCTTCACAAGCATATTAATTGGAATAGAATTTGGTTGGTGTTTCAGTTTTGAAAGTGTAACGAGCATTCGCAGACGGTCTTCAAAAGTTTCACCCATGCCAACAATTCCTCCGCAGCAAATGTTAATTCCTGCATCAGCAACATTATCAAGAGTTTCAAGACGCTCCGCATAAGGGCGAGTTGTTATGATTTTGTCGTAAAACTCTTCCGAAGTATCCAAGTTGTGGTTGTAATAATCCAAGCCTGCTTCCTTCATTGAAATTGCTTGCTGTTTATTAATTGTTCCAAAAGTAGCACAAGTTTCAATGCCTAAATCCTTAACAGCAGCGATAATTTCGCACATTTTTTCCGTGTCTTTTTCGTGTAATTTACGCCAAGCAGCACCCATGCAAAAGCGGGTTGCTCCTGAATTTTTAGCTTCCATTGCGTGTTTAAGAATTTCTTCTTTGTCCATTAGAGGTTTTTTTTCAAGACCAGTATTATGATGAGCCGACTGCGGACAGTATTTGCAATCCTCCGGACAAGAACCCGTTTTGATAGAACAAAGCGTTGCAATTTCAACCTCGTTTGGGTTGTGATTTTCACAGTGAACCTGCCGTGCTTGGAATATTACATCAAAAAGTGGCTTTTGTGAAAGTTCAGTTGCTTGCTCTAAATTCCATTGCATGTTGCTTTTAAGAAAAGGTTTGTGATGGTAACGAAGTTTTTTTTGAGTAGTCAAGAATTTTTTCTTTTTTGGTTTTTTTTATTTTTGTTATACTGTACTAGTACACTATAACACTTGAAGGCTTTAATTTGTTTAATAGCTTGAATTTTGCATTTAAAATAACACTTGATAATTCAAAAAATATTTCCTACGATTTTGCAATATTCTTGTTTGAAAATGAAAAT
This sequence comes from Rickettsiales bacterium, assembly GCA_947485035.1. Classification (GTDB taxonomy): domain Bacteria; phylum Pseudomonadota; class Alphaproteobacteria; order Rickettsiales; family Deianiraeaceae; genus CAJQOT01. Next base: position 3,661 of record CANKQN010000022.1, read on the forward strand.
AATACTGGCAAACCCAAGGGGTTTTTGTGCGGGTGTGCGTCGTGCTATTGAAATTGTGGAAAGGGCGATTGAAAAATTTGGCACTCCGCTTTTTGTGAAGCACGAAATTGTACATAATCGCTATGTTGTGGACTCATTCAAAACACGAGGAGTTATATTCACGGACGACCTTTCCATCGTTCCCGAAGGTGCAACAATTGTCTTTTCTGCACATGGAGTTTCCGATGCAATCATTGAGGAATCTAAGGCGAAAAACCTTAACATTATTGATGCAACATGCCCACTTGTTACGAAGGTTCATCGGGAAGTTAAGGAATATGACGAAAATGGTGCGGAAATTATTTTGATAGGGCACAAGGGTCATCCTGAAATTGAAGGCACTTCGGGGAAAATTAAAGGGAAGTATTACTTAGTGGAAACCCTTGCAGATGTTGAGAATCTTGAAGTTGGCAATATGGAAAATCTTGCTCTTGCAACGCAAACAACGCTTAGCATTGACGACACTAAGTCAATTGTTGATGCACTTTTGCAAAAATTTCCGGCAATTGAGAAGCATTATAAGTCTGATATTTGCTATGCCACACAAAACCGCCAAAACATTGTAAAAGCGATGATTCCCCAGATAACAAAGTTAATCGTGATTGGATCAAAAGAAAGTTCAAATTCAAACAGACTTTGCGACATTGGAAATGAAAGCAACATTCAATCATTTTTGGTCGATAGAGCCTCAAACATTGCCATTGAAAACTTTTCAGAAAGCGACATTGTGGGAATTACAGCGGGGGCTTCTGCTCCTGATAACCTTGTCATGGAAGTTATTGCACTTTTTCAGGAAAAATTCAATGCCACGCTGGAACCTTCAATTGCAAATTTTGAAGAAGACATCGTGTTTCACCTGCCAAAATCCGTGAGAATTTAACCAATATAAACCTACAATGTTAAACATAATAATTGCGATGATTGTTTCAATTGTTGCTCCGTTTTTTGTGAAAAACAAACACTCCCAGTTGGTCTTTGCAATTGGTATGCCGCTTTTGCTTGTTTTTCAACTTCTTTTGATGCAAATTTCGCACGAATACGAAACCGTAGCGTTTGAATATGCAATTCCAGTGGTTTTTTCTGTGACGCAAATATACCTCAATTTCGCAGTCTTTATAAGCATTCTTTGGCTGTTAGCAAGTGTTTATTCGGTGTTTTATATTGCGAAAAATTATGGTGAAAACTCACTTGCGAAATTCATGCCATACTACAACGCATCCGTTGGTTTTGCAATTTTAACAGTGTTTGCTAGCAATCTTTTTACAACATTCATTTTCTATGAACTTCTGACGCTTTCAACATTGCCACTTGTGGGTTTTGGTGGGAAAATGGAGCATAGGAAATCCTTGACAAAATACGCAATGATTCTTCTTTTCTCTTCAATGGCATTGTTTTTACCGGCAATTTTCATGTTTCAAGGCATGGTTGGCACAACGGAATTTATGCAGGGAGATGGCACGATTTTGACTATTTTCGGGCAGGATTTCTCACAAAATGATTCAACTTTGAACAATTATCAATACACACCTTCGCCACTTTTAATGGTGATAATTTTTGTTATGATGGTTTTTGGGGTGGCAAAATTAGCAATTTTCCCTTTCAATGGCTGGCTTCCTGCCGCAATGTGTGCACCGGCACCAGTTTCCGCACTTCTTCACGCCGTTGCAGTTGTAAAAATTGGAGCATTCGTCCTTTATAAAGTTATATACGAACTTTACGGAATGCAGTATCTTTCTCATTTAAAAATGCTATATCCACACACATTCACAATAATAACACTTGTAGTCGTTTTTGGAATTATTACAGCATCAATCCAAGCCCTTCAAACCTTCGACCTCAAACGCATACTAGCATTTTCCACAATCGCAAACATGGGCTACATCACTCTGCTTTTGTTGTCGTTTTCGGAAGCTGGAATGCAAGCAGGATTTTGGCATATTTTTGTTCATGGAGTGACAAAAATCGGGCTTTTCTTCATAGCGGGAATTTTATATTCAATATATCACACGAATAATTATCGCAGAATGTCGGGGGCGTTTAATCGGCACACAATTCTTGCTTTTGCCTTCGCACTTTTTGCATTTTCAATGATTGGAATGCCACTAACGGCAGGTTTTATAAGCAAACAATTCACAATTTCAGCATTGGCTGAGTGGTCGTATATTTCACTTTTTGCGATATTATTTTCATCAGTTTCTTGTGCAATATACCTGTTACGCCCAGTAATATACGCAACATCTTCAACGAAAAAACACATAATTGATAACAATCTTACAACAATAACTTACGCCGTGATTTTACCATTGGCAGTGCTGAATTGTGTAATTTTTGGTGTGGGATTTTTTTGGAACGACTACTTTTAGTTTGTCCCCACTACTAAACAGTTTGCAAATAGGCATTTTTCCGCAGAACATAATGCAAGAACTACATTTTAATCAGGGTTTTTTGTGCCAACGCACGCCAAACCTTTAAAACTGTGTTGTGGAATTTCCCGTGGAAAGGCCTCGCAAATATTGCCTTTCCACAAAAAAGCCAACTTCTTAAATCTCCAAATACTTCTCAATCCTTAAAAGTTCGTTATATTTTGCAGTGCGTTCGCCGCGGCATGGTGCTCCTGTTTTAATTTGTCCGCAATTTGTTGCAACAGCAAGGTGGGCTATTGTTGTATCTTCCGTTTCGCCAGATCTGTGCGATAACACACACTTAAAACCAGCCGCTTGTGCAATTTTTACAGCTTGAAGAGTTTCAGTTATTGTGCCAATTTGATTTGGTTTCACTAAAAGTGCGTTGGCATATTTTCCTTCAATTCCTTGTGTGATAATCGCCGGATTTGTGCAGAATAAATCGTCGCCAACAATTTGAATTTTATTCCCCATTTTTGCGGTGAATTTTTGGAAACCTTCAATGTCATCCTCGTGAAATGGGTCTTCAATTGATGTAATTGGGTATTGTTCCACAAGGTTTTCGTAGTATGAAATTAACTCATCGCTTGTAAAAGTTTGACCATCAATGAGATATTTTCCATCTTTAAAAAACTCGCTAGCGGCAGCATCAAGAGCAATTGAAACCTCTTTTTTTGGTTCATATCCTGCGTCTTTTATAGCTTGAACTATGCAGTCAAGAGCCTCTTTTGATGTTGTAAAATTTGGGGCAAATCCACCTTCATCACCAACTGCGGTTGTGTGTCCAAGTTGTTTAATTACCGATTTTAGCGTGTGAAAAATTTCAGTTCCCGCACGAAGTTTCTCAGAAAAAGTTTCAAAACCATGTGGTACAACCATGAATTCTTGAATATCAAGACCGTTCGAAGCGTGTTGCCCACCGTTGATAATATTCATGAGTGGTGTTGGCAGAACATCGGCATTCTTGCCTCCGATATATTCAAAAAGTGGCAAGCCAGCAACCTCCGCGTTCGCCTTCCAGCACGCAATTGATGTTGCCAAAATTGCGTTTGCACCAAGGTTTGACTTATTGTTCGTGTCGTCAAGTTCAATTAAAATTGCGTCGATATCGTCGGAAATATCAAGTCCAACAAGGGCATCGCTTATTTCATTGTTAACAAACTCCACAGCGTTAAGAACTCCTTTGCCGTTGAATCTTTTTTTGTCGCCATCACGCAGTTCACACGCTTCTTTTGTGCCGGTTGAGGCGCCAGATGGTGCGATTCCTCTGCATGTAATTCCACTTTCAAGTGTAACATTAACTTCGACTGTTGGGTTTCCACGGGAATCCAAAATTTCAATAGCGTAGACCTCAATAATTGTGCTTGACATATTTTTCAAAAAATTTCTTCCTTTTTAAGGAAGTTATTATGGATTATTTGTCAAGAAAATTTTATTAATACCCGTATTGAATGCGTTCAACAAGTTCGCTAATTGTTGGCATAAATGCACCGTTTTGATACCAAGGATCTTTCGCAAAATTGAAACCTTGCGAGCCGCAAAACATCAGATTATTGTTGATATCTGGTGTTGAAATTGCCGCTTGCAAAGTTTTTTGAATGCAAAACGAGCGAGGGTCGGCACGGCGTCCTGTTGTGAAATTTTCATTCACGGAATACTCCTCCGTTGCCCAGTTACTAAACGCACAAGCAGAAAGACAACCCATACAGTCTTTTTGATCTTTTAAAATTTCTTGCGAATCATTTTCAGTGACGAAAATCATTGTGTTATCAGGAGTCTTCAACGCAACAGTGAAGCCGTTTGCTTCAAATTGTGCAATTTTTGCAAGACTTCCAGATTGTACAAAAGTTGGGCGTTTGCGTGGACCAAAACCATATTCTTCGCAGAAATCCTCTGTTTTTTCTTCAGAAAAATCAACTTGGCGTTCACTTCTTCCTCTTAAATGTTGCATAAATTCGTTATTCACGGCGGAAGAATAAAATCCTGTTGGACTGAATTTATTCAGAAAAATATCACCTTTTTCAAGGGTAAAAAGCCTGTCTTTCCATTCTTTTGAAACAGGGTATTCCTGAGTGTAAATTGGTCTGGTTCCAAATTGGAAGGCAACTTTTCCAATTTTTGGGTTATTCAAAAAGTGTTCTTCATCTTTTAAGTGCCAAATTCCGCCGGCAACAATAATTGGTGTTTCTTGAAGACCAACTTCGTTTAAAAATGTGCGAATTTCTGCAACTCGTGCGAATGTATCACCCGGTTCGTTTGGATTTTCAGCATTTGAAAGGCCATTGTGTCCGCCTGCTCTCCAAGGACATTCGTAGACAACTCCGCCCAAAAAATCGGAAAACTTGCTGTAAGAACGCTTCCATAATGCACGAAAAGCACGCATTGAAGAAACGATTGGGTAGTAGTGCACTTTATATTTTGAGGCAATTTCACCAAGACGGTATGGCATTCCTGCTCCGCATGTTACACCGTGAATTAAACCCTTTGTTTTTTCAAGCATTCCTTCTAAGACGCGTTGAGCACCGCCCATTTCCCAGAGAACATTGACATGTATTCTGCCAAGACCACCGGAAATATCAAACGCACGCTTTGCTTGTGAAATAGCACCTTTGATAGAATATTCAACCAATTCTTCGTGTCTTAATTTCCTTGTGTTTGTGTGGTATTCAACGGGGTGATATGTTCCGTTGTCGTCAAGATATTGTGCATTTACGCCAGAAAACGTTCCAACAGCACCAGCTTTGGCAAAATTTCCTGCTGTAATTCCATTTGTTACTCCAACACCTTTTCCACCTTCAACAATTGGAAGAACTTTAACGCCTCCCATTACAATTGGTTCGATAATTTTTTTCAGACCACTTATATTTAATGGTATTGCTGTCATATAATTTCAATATATTCATAGATATTCCCAAATAAACAATTCAAAGTAAATCGATATGTCAAGTTTTTATTTTTACTCTTTTAAATCCCACTCCACTCAATCCATTATCGTATATATCCTCTTCTTCATTAGATAACCAACCATCATACACTCTCTCTTCCTCATTCAACCAATAATTATCAAATTCCTCATCATCGCTCAACAAAGAATTATATAAATCATCTTCGCTCACACCGTTCATAATTGCTTTTTGAGTTACGAAATTCTCATCAAGCAATCCATATTCTTCTGCAAATGATTTTTCACGCAACCTAATTCCATCGTCAAAATAAAATGTTAAACCAACTTTGAAACCCTGAATGCTTGTTATGTTTGTTATGTTTACAATCTTGACGTTTGTATTGCTTGTTTGTGTGTATTTAATTGAATTTGGGTCAATTTTGTGCTTTAAACCAAGGTTGTTCAAGGTAAGAATGTATTTTGGGCTAGTATTGTTTTTAATTATAACTTGTGAAGGATTGGAATTATCTTGAATATATTTGCTAATTTCATTTGAAGGTGAGTATGATTTCACAGAAGAAGATTGTGAATATGAAGAAGATTGTGAAGAATATGATAAGCTATTTTGAAGATCAATTTGAAATACTTCCGCAAACAATGCAAATCTTTTGCTTAGATTCAATTCCGTACCAATGCCGTATTTAATTCCACCAATGTTTTGTGTTGAACCATTTGAGGAATTTGATACAAATGCAAGGCCACCAAGACCGTAAATGCTTGCTTTTGAAATTGAAACGCCAAATTTTGTAACTGCGCTAAGTCCTGATATTCTTAACGGTGTTGAATTTGAACCAAATGATGAATAATCAATTTGCGGTGCAAAAAAGAAATTTCCACCTTGTTTTTGAAATTTATAACCAGTGCTTAATTCAAAACCGCCAGTGTTGTTGATTGTAAAATTTGGAGTTGTGGTTGTTTTTGAAGTTGTGGTTGTGCCACTCACTGCACTTGAAACCATTGATTTCACTGTAGCAATTTGTGAAGTGTAGTCAATTGGGTTGATGGTGTAAGTCCTGTAAGTGTTGGTAGAGATAGAATTGTCAGAAATCTGCGAGTAAGGATCTGTTTGAATAATTGTATCATCACCAGTGAATAAAGTGAATTTTATTTGTTGTGTAATATATTTATTATTAAATTCTAATATCGACTTAGGTATAACAGCATCAGAACTACTTCTTTCATCATCTGTAAAGATATAAACATATCGGAAAGGTCCAGCACGGTCAAGAGGACTAGCACTTTGCACACCAGCCATGTTTTCACTGTATGTAACACTTGATGCATCAACCGATGTGGTAACAGATGTATTAACCAATGTTTTGGTTGAAGCATTTTCTTTGCTTGTTAAGGAAGATGCACTGATATAAAACCCACTGGAAGCATTTGCTACGGATGAAAGACAAATTAATGCAAAAAGAACAATTTTTAACACCTTACCAGTTTAAAAAAATATACATAACAATATGGTTTTATAACATTCTAATATTCATCGCCAAAATAAAATGTTAAACCAACTTTGAAACCCTGAATGCTTTCAATGCTTGTTTGTC
>CANKQN010000023.1 GCA_947485035.1 Rickettsiales bacterium
ACGATGGATTCGCAATTGCGTTATATTTCAACTTCGAAATGGCATCTGATGCGTTGGAAATTAATTCTCGCAGGAAGATTTCTCGGTTTGTGTAGATTGAGTTAATCACAATTTTTAGAACTTTCCCAATTTGGGCATCAAATTTGTGAACAGTAGACTTTTCCGACATTTTTCAAAAAACAATTTTATTGTATATAATGCCACTTTTTTTAAATTCAAGTGTTGATAACCTATTTTTAATATAAGCAAAAGGGATAGCAAATAAAATTTCCTTGCAAAATAAAATTTGCGTTGCTTTGCTTGAAAAAATTATTCATTTTAGTCAATGTCTGTATTAGTAAATAAAAATACACGGGTAATCTGTCAAGGTTTCACCGGTGCACAAGGAACTTTCCATTCCGAACAAGCAATTGCTTACGGAACAAAAATGGTTGGGGGGGTAACCCCGGGAAAAGGCGGAACAACTCACATCGGTCTTCCTGTTTTTAACACTGTTAAAGAAGCAAAACTTGCTACAAATTGCGATGCTTCCGTTATTTATGTTCCACCTGCATTTGCTGCCGATGCCATTTTGGAAGCAATTGATGCTGGTATTGAGCTTATCGTTTGCATTACCGAAGGCATTCCTGTTATTGACATGGTTCGCGTTAAAGCCGTTTTGGATCGCTCGAAATCTCGCCTTGTTGGTCCAAACTGTCCGGGGGTTATTACTCCTGATGAATGCAAAATTGGAATTATGCCAGGGCATATTCACAAAAGAGGATCCGTTGGAATTGTTTCAAAATCTGGAACTCTTACATACGAAGCTGTTCACCAAACAACAAAAGCGGGGCTTGGGCAATCAAGCTGCATCGGAATTGGTGGCGACCCAATTTCAGGAACATCTTTCATTGACGCTCTTGACCTTTTCTTGAACGATCCTGAAACTGAGTCTATCATTATGATTGGTGAAATTGGTGGAGACGCCGAAGAGCTTGCTTGCGAATTCTTGAAAAACCACAAAATTAAAAAGCCAACCGTTGGTTTCATCGCTGGAAGGACTGCTCCCGAAGGTAAAAGAATGGGACACGCAGGTGCTATCGTTTCCGGTGGAAAAGGTGATGCTGAAAGCAAGTTGAAGGCTATGCGTGAAGCTGGAATTGCGGTGAGTGAATCCCCTGCTTTGATGGGTGAAACATTGCTGAAATAACTTGGTAAAAAATAATTTTGCAAAAAATACTTGACAAATAAAATTCTTTAAAACAGGAAATGAGTGCAAAGTTTCCTGTTTTGGAATTCATTTCAAGATTAGAAAAATCTTTCTGCGGGTGTAGCTCAGCTGGCTAGAGCGCAACCTTGCCAAGGTTGAGGCCGAGAGTTCGAATCTCTTCACCCGCTCCATTTTTTTAATGTTTATTATATAGTTCCTATGCTGAATTTAGGGGAAGCAAGCGATGATCAATTACGTTCACGCAAAGAAAATGATGACTTGAAGAAGGAATATCTCGACGGAAGAAAAATTGCTAAAGAAAAAATCCGAGAATTGCTCGAAGCTAATGCCTCCGCCCCATTTGCCATTTTAAGGTTCATAATAACCTTCTGCATTTGCCTAATATTCATTACTGTGGACTGTAAAATTCTAGCATTTGTATGGAAAACCAACTTAACCACCCTTGATTCCACACCCGAAAAATTAACAATTATAAAATACGGCTTTCTGTTTTTGGCATCGCAACTTGTGATATTCTCCCAAGGTTTCGGATTTTCAAGCATTGTGAAGCTGATTGAAAAATTGTCTCCAAAAAAAGACGAAATCAAGAGCAAAATCAAGGAAACGGCAACAGAAGAAAACAAATAGCCACAAATTTCCCCTTGACAATTCGCCAAACGCAATTTATTTGCAATTATTGCCACAATAGCTCAGTAGGTAGAGCAACTGTTTCGTAAATAGTAGGTCGCGGGTTCGATTCCTGTTTGTGGCACCAGAATTATATTCACTAAGGAAAAAGCAACTGATATCGTAAATCAGTAGTTCACAGGCTTGAATTCCCAAAATTCTCACAAATTTGTGGCACAATTTTTTAATTATATTTTTAATTCCATAAAAAATTTCTTGCATCGCGCAAAAAAATGCGTTAGTGTTATGCACTAACTAATTAAATTTTCTATGAAAAAAAGTATAACACAAAGTCAATTAACGATGAAACACAATCAAGACGATGAAACACAATCAAGCAATCAGACGAAAAATCTCAGCGATGCATTTGTATATGGAAAAGACATGCGTAAAAATAACAAAAAGGACAAAGATGTATACTACATTGGTTGTGGAAAAAATGGAGACGAACAAAAAGAATACGGTGCATTATTTGTAGATGACAAAATTGTATGGGAAGGTCGATTTAGAGGAGGTGTGCCATACGAAGGGAGTGGTATCTCATTGTCATTGGCGATTGAGTTGAAGGCAAAGTTGGATGCAACTTTTATACAAAAAGAAGAAGAAAGAAATGAAGCAAAAACTTTTGTACAAAAAGAAAAAGAAAGAAAGGAAGAAAATCAATTTCAAAACACACGGTCAAAAGAATAGATTGTCAAATAGTGATTTGTCAACAATTTATACACTTCCCACAAAATTCAACACTGGTGCGGTTGAAAGGACTTGAACCTTCACACCCGAAATATTAGGCACAGCGACCTCAACGCTGCGTGTCTACCATTCCACCACAACCGCAATCAGGGTTTTTGGGTGTTTGAAGGCAATTAAATTGTCAAGAAAAATTGTAAAAATATGGCACAAATAGCGAAAAATAAAAAAAATAAAAAAAATTGCATTTTTTACTTGACATTTGAAATTCCCAGTATTCTAAGTGTTACATAGAAAAGTAATGTTTTCGTAAAAAAGTTTTTTGTTTGAGTTTATCTCGCAAAAATATTTGAAAACATTGAAGCATGTTTGTGCTTTTCTATTTGTTGTAAAGAATAATTACGTAAAAAGAGTAATACTTGTAAGAAGAGCTAGGGCTTTATGAAAGTGAAGCAGACTAAGAAGCAATTCTTAGTCAAAATAGATTACATTGGTTCAAATTCATGAACTGGTGTAATCGTCAAAACTTGAGAGTTTGATCCTGGCTCAGAGTGAACGCTGGCGGCGTGCTTAACACATGCAAGTCGAACGAAAAATAGCAATATTTTTAGTGGCAAACGGGTGAGTAATGCATAGGAATCTGCCTTATAGTGGGGGACAACAGTTGGAAACGACTGCTAATACCGCATACTACCATTTATGGGAAAGTCGCAAGACGCTATTTGATGAGCCTATGTCTGATTAGTTTGTTGGTGGGGTAATGGCCTACCAAGACTACGATCAGTAGCCGGTCTGAGAGGACGATCGGCCACACTGGAACTGAGACACGGTCCAGACTCCTACGGGAGGCAGCAGTGGGGAATATTGGACAATGGACGAAAGTCTGATCCAGCAACGCCGCGTGGTGGATGAAGGCCTTAGGGTTGTAAACACCTTTTATTAGGGAAGATAATGACGGTACCTAATGAATAAGCATCGGCTAACTTCGTGCCAGCAGCCGCGGTAATACGAAGGATGCTAGCGTTACTCGGAATTACTGGGCGTAAAGAATATGTAGGCTGATTATTAAGTTGATAGTGAAATCCCCGAGCCTAACTCGGGAACTGCTCTCAAAACTGATAGTCTAGAATATGGTAGAGAGTAAGGGAATTCTTGGTGTAGGGGTAAAATCCGTAGATATCAGGAGGAAGACCGGAAGCGAAAGCGCTTACTTGGGCCATTATTGACGCTGAGATATGAAAGCGTGGGGATCGAACAGGATTAGATACCCTGGTAGTCCACGCTGTAAACGATGAGTGCTAATTCTGGGGACTTGTTCTCTGGGGTAAAGCTAACGCGTTAAGCACTCCGCCTGGGTAGTACGATCGCAAGATTAAAACTCAAAGGAATTGACGGGGGCCCGTACAAGCGGTGGAGCATGTGGTTTAATTCGATGATAACCGAAAAACCTTACCAGCCCTTGACATACACGTCGAGACTTCACGAAAGTGGGTCGTCATTTAGTTGGACGTGAACAGGTGTTGCATGGCTGTCGTCAGCTCGTGTCGTGAGATGTTGGGTTAAGTCCCTTAACGAGCGCAACCCTTGCCATTATTTGCCAGCGAGTTAAGTCGGGGACTATAATGGGACTGCTATCGAAAGGTAGAGGAAGGAGAGGATGATGTCAAGTCATCATGGCCCTTATGGGCTGGGCTACACACGTGCTACAATGGACGGTACAATGTGTCGCAATACAGTAATGTGGAGCTAATCACCAAAACCGTTCTCAGTTCGGATCGAGGCTTGCAACTCAGCCTCGTGAAGTTGGAATCGCTAGTAATCGTGGATCAGAATGCCACGGTGAATACGTTCCCGGGCCTTGTACACACTGCCCGTCAAGCCATGAAAGCTGTTCTTACCTCAAGTATGTGAGCTAACCGCAAGGAGGCAGCATCCTAGGGTAATATCAGTGATTGGGGTTAAGTCGTAACAAGGTAGCCGTAGGGGAATCTGTGGCTGGATTACATAATATACAACCGTAGATTTATCTACTAAATAATGCCACAATCTTTAGCTCCTAGCTCTTCTTACAAGTCTTTCTCTTTATGTAATTATTCAAACTTGCAACTTTTCACAAAATCTCATTAATATTTTACCTCAAATTTTTAAAAAATGCAAGGAAAAGTTTTTCATATTTTTTAGATTGAACCAGAAATAAATTTGGCTTATGATACGATGAATGCTCAGTATAAATCCTCTCAATACCGCCAGTTTTTTTGTCTTCAAGCATATAAAACACGCTTTCTATGCCACACATAGAAATTGCAGAAAGACACATACAGCAAGGCTCGAGCGTGATGTACAGTGAAATTTTCATATCAAAAAAATGCGTGGTTTTGAATTTTTTTCGTAATTTTTCTATAACTATCATTTCGGCGTGAGCCATTTTATTTTGCCGTTTTTCGACCAAATTATACCCGCGAGCAACTACTTTTCCATCAAAAATAGCGATGCAAGCGATTGGAACCTCCCCATTGTCCTGTGCTTTTTTTGCAAGTTTTAGCAAAATTTCCGAGAAATCATTAAACATTGTCCTCTTTTATTGTATTTTTTTCAATAATACTCAATTTTTTCGTGGCATACGCAAGCGTTACTTTTTGCCAATTTTCACAGTGCAAACGCAAGAAATCTATCAAAATGCCTTTGTTTTTTTTGCTAATTTTATGCACTATCCAGTCAATTTCTTGTTTAATAAGGCTGTGTGTTGATTTTTTAAGGAATTTTTGTGCGATTGTTACGCTAATGAAAATATCGCCGGTACTGTAACTTTTTTCGCAGATTTTAAAAAATGGTGTTGTATTTTTTGCTTTTTGAAGTATCGGCAGCGTGTGAAATTTGCCTAAAATCTCGTCAATGTCCATATTTTTCCACCAAATATTCCAAAATCATATTTTCTTCAAATGTTGCACCATCAATTTTTCCGAAAAAAATTCGACCAGAGCCCCCCGTGAATACGATTTTAAAGTGGTCATTGAGGGTGTTTTTGATGAAATCCAGCATGTTTTTTAGAACACCTTCGTAACCAATCGCCGCACCAAAAGAAATTGCATCAATCGTGTTTTTTCCAATACCGGATTGAAATTTTTCAATGTTGACGCTAGGCAATTTTGCGGTTTTTGTGTGTAAATTGTGCATTGCCATGGCAAGACCGGGAAAAATCATGCCGCCTTGATAGACGCTTTTATGGATAACATCGAATGTGAGAGCTGTGCCAAAATCAACAACTATGACATTTTCGCCGAATTTTTTCATTCCAAAAACAGCGTTAATTGCCCTGTCAATACCAAGTTCGGCGTTATTTGTTAGAGTTGTTTGCAGATTGAGGTCGTCAAACACAATATTTTTGCAGAAAATTCCCATTTTTTTGCACGAATTTTCAAGGTCATTGCTGACATTTGGCACAACGGAGGCGATAAAAACCCGCCTTGGCATGTATTTTTGAAGAAAATCTTGACAATTATTGCGTGCAAATTCATTTGTTGTGACGGAAAAAATGCGATTTACAAACCAAAAAGAGGCGTTTGTATTGCCAATATCAATAAAAATATCCATATTTTACATATTTGCAAGCACATATTCGCACAGCGAAATGAATGTGATATTGTGTTTTTTGGCGATTTCCTTAATTCTTCCAAGTGCGGAGTGAACATCTGGCGGAATTTGCCCGCCTTTGTCGCTCAACCATTTTGCCTGAAATGCGAGTGGATGGGAATCTAGCGCTGGGAATCCGACATAAAAGTTGATTTCCTGTGTTGAACCTCCCTGAAAATTGCAGGGAAATGTGAGCATTTTAAATTCGGACATTTCTTCAAAATAACTATTTTATGAATATTTTTGTTTTTTCAAAAGTCAAGGCAATTAGATTTCGCGATTTGTAAAAAATTGTAGGAGGTCGAGCAAAATTTTCGCCAATTGTGGGTTATTAATGTTGTTTGAGACGAAATTCTTGGCGGATTTGGTGAATAATTCCATGACGGCGTTACATTTTTCGAAAATATCGTGCTTTTCCAGCAGTGATTTCACCTGTGTGAATGTCAAATTTTCGCTTTTTGCGGAAAAATACTGCTTAATTTGTGCTTTTTCTGAGAAATTTTCCTCGAGAAGTAATAATATTGGCAGGGTTATTTTCCGCTCTTTGAAGTCGGTTCCTGTGTCTTTATTTAGTAATTTTGAGCCCGTGTAGTCTAAAATATCGTCCATTATTTGGAACGCAAAGCCAAGATTTTTTCCAAATTCTCCACATTTCTCCACACTTCCCTTGTGTGAGAATATCGCTCCCAGCTGTGCCGATGCTTCAAAAAGAGATGCGGTTTTGTGGTAAATCACATCGAAATATTGTTCTTTTGTAACACCAACTTTTCCTTCATTTTCAAGTTGTGAAATTTCCCCGATTGTTAAGCGTGAGGCACTTTGGGCAATGATTTTTGTTGCATCGTGGTTTTGCAAAGCGGCAATTGCAAGAAAAGCTTGACTGAAAAGATAGTCTCCAACAAGAATTACCTCTTTATTACCCCAGATAATATTCGCAGTTTTTTTTCCACGGCGTTTTTTTGTCTCGTCAACTACATCATCGTGAAGCAAGCTTGCAGTATGAATTAATTCAATTGCAAAGGACGAATTTATCACCGCATCAAGGTTTTTAACTTCAAAGGCTTTAGCAAGAAGTATTAGCAAAATGGGGCGAACACGCTTGCCTTTTTGAACTATATGCGATACGATGTCGTGCACTAGTGCGTGTTGCGATTCACTTTCGTTTAAAAGTTTGGCGTTGAGGCTTTTCAATTCGCCATCAACGGCTTTGTAAACATGCGATATATCCATAGTTGAAAATCATTTTTGCTTCACTTTTACGGTTTTTATGCGTCCGCTTGATGACATGCCGTGCGAAGCTTCGTGCTTTGGAAGGATAAATTTTTCAATTCCAAGTTGCTGTATGATTGATATAACATTGCTGACTATCCAGTAGAATAGTAGTCCTGCTGCGAAGCCTGAAAGGAAAACAGTCATAATTACAGGCAGGAATTTCATCATTTTTGCTTGCATTGCGTCCGCTGGTTGTGGAGATGTTTTCTGGTATAAAAACATTGAAATTCCAAAAGCAATTGGCAAAACGCCCAAAAACGCAGGAGCATTAAACGGCAAAAGCCCGAATATGTTCAAAATGGAGCTTGGATCTGGGCTTGAAAGGTCTTTAATCCAGAAAAACAAGTGTGCGTTTTTCATTTCAGTTGAAACATAGAGAACTTTGTACAGGGCAAAAAATATTGGCAGCTGCACCAACATTGGAAAACAGCCAGCAAGCGGGTTAAGTTGTTTTTCTTTATAAAGTTTAATCGTTGCCATTCCAAGCATTTGCTTGTTATCTTTGTATTGCTCCTGTAACTTTTTAATTTCAGGTTGAAGCTTTTTCATTCTAGCCATACTAATGCTAGACTTTACCGTTAACGGAAGTAGCACAAGTTTAATTACAACAGTCAAAATTACAATTGCAATTGCAAACGAACCGACGTATTTATAAACAAAGTTCAAAAGCGAAAAAATTGGCTTTGTGATGAAATATAGAACGCCAAAATCGATTGCTTTATCAAAAGATGGAATTTTATAATTATCACCATATTGTTCAAGAATTCTCAAGCTTTTCGCACCAATAAAAAGAAGATTTTCATTCGTGTATGAAGAATCTTTTTCAACGATGATTGTTGGAGAAAGTGAATTTGCTTGAAAAACATTGGAATCTTCGCCTGTTTTCGCAACATGAACAAAGCTAATTTTTGCAGGCGAGGAATCGCTTTTTTCCTTGTCGTTCACGATAAATGTTGTAAGAGTGTATTTATCTGTGAAGCCAAACCAAGTTTTTTTGGAGTTTGTTGACACAAGATTCGTTTCACCCTTGATTGTTTTATGATAGGATTTTTCTTGAAGTGTGTCGTCTGTGAAAGCAATTGCACCCTCGTGTGATATCGCATTTTTTGATGGCAACTTTTCAAGAGCCTGATTAATTCGTGAAAATTGTTCAATTGAAATAGGGAATGCGTTACGGTTCACAACCTTTGTTTCAATTTTAACAATGTAGCCATCTTCAATTTTAAATGTTTGAAGGAAATCAACGCCGTTTTTTTCGGTTTTAAATGTTGCGGCGTTTGGTGTTGAACTTTCTAAAAGCCAGATAGTATTTTGGTTTGGAACATCGTGTGTTTGGGAAATGAATCCCGTTTGTGCAAACATTTGCGATGCAAGCAAAGGAGAATCTTTTTCTGTACCGATGGAATCTTTAATGTGGAAGCTTTGAACTTTAAGACCTTGTGTGTTGATTGTCACCGCAAGTTTTTCGTTTTCAATTGTAATATTTGTGCTTTCAATAATTTTGTTGTTCACTTCAATTGACTGCGGTTTTTCAAGACCGTCAAGCGTTTTGGAAATATCAGAGTGATTTTCTAAACTTTTACTTGATTTTGTTTTTTGAGGGAATAAATATCCCCAACCAATAATAACCACAACGGAAAGAATGGTTGCTGTAATTAAATTTTTATTCTGCATATATGTTAAGCAATAAGCGTTATATCATTTCTCGTGTCATTTCCGACCTTCGCAACGGATTTTGCGTGTGCTTAGTAAAAAATGCAAGAAAAACTTTCTTTTTTTGTAAAAATACAATTCACCCAGAAATTCTAAAAACCATTCATGATTGCAAGGTTGTTGCGACTAAGGAGTATTTTAATCACCATTATCGTGGGGACGCTGCTGGTGTGCAGTCTGAAAATGTTGTTCTATCGCAAGTTGTTTCAGATTCTGGCGAGCGATGGTTCTCCTTCGAGAAAAACACCAACGATGTTGAAAACTTTGCAATTCAACTTGCTAAAACTGCCGAACTTCAACCAATTTTAATTTCAACGGAAACGGTAATTGAAGGCATTCCATTTGAAACAATTAATGTTAATGATATCGATTTTAACATTCAAACATTTCAATATGAAATTGCATTCATTGCAAAAGCTAACATTCAACTTGCTCACGCACCAAAAGCAGAAATTTATGCATTTGGTTCCAAATTTGGCGGACACGAACACTATGCAATTTTGGTGAACAATCCTCTTGAAGAAGAAAACCCGCTTGTTAGAATTCATTCCTCGTGTTATACAGGCGACCTTCTATCTTCACTTCGATGCGACTGCCGCGACCAACTTCAAGAAGCAATTGCGTTTATGAACAATTCCAGTGGAATTTTACTGTATGTTATGCAAGAAGGCAGGGGGATTGGTCTTGCTAATAAAATTAAAGCGTATAATTTTCAACAAGCACAAGGGCTTGATACCGTTGAAAGCAATTTTGCCGTTGGCTTTGAAGATGAAGAACGCTCATTTTTGCCTGCTTCTAAGATGCTCGAATTTTTTGGAAAAAGTGCTGTGAGGTTAATTACGAATAATCCGAAAAAGAGCAAAGATCTTGAAAATCTTGGAATTAAAGTTTTGGAAACTGTTCCAACTTACTTCAATCCTAACGAATTTAATGCTGAATATTTAAAAGTGAAAAAAGAAAAAATGGGGCATA
The DNA here is from genome assembly GCA_947485035.1 of Rickettsiales bacterium. Lineage (GTDB taxonomy): Bacteria > Pseudomonadota > Alphaproteobacteria > Rickettsiales > Deianiraeaceae > CAJQOT01. The sequence goes on from CANKQN010000023.1 coordinate 10,151, forward strand.
CAATTTAGATTGGGAAACTACGGAATTAAAAGCAAAATTGCTAAAAACATTCCAAAATCCAAAGTTGTTTCTTTCCAGTCAAATGTTTTGCGTTCGAATGGTTCGCCGGTAATTTGAGCCTCTTTTTCTTTTTTTGCATTATACTTCGCGTTGTAATATGTAACAATTCCAACA
>CANKQN010000024.1 GCA_947485035.1 Rickettsiales bacterium
GCAACAACTTAATTGAAGCATTGGCAAGAATGATTGAATCTGTTATGCCCATCGCCCTTTGATTTTCCAAAATGCCTTGTATTTTTTCGTTCATTTTCACAATATTTCGGGAATGTTCAAGTTGAATATTTGAAGATTTATAGTTCGTAGAGGCATCAAGGAATTCACGAAATGCCGTTTGAACGGTTTTTTCATAGTTCAATATTTCAATTTTTTTCTGCACTTTTGCAATGTTTAAATTCGCACGATTTCTTCCCGCATTGAAAATTGGCGTTGAAATTTGAGGACTAAACGCCCATGCCTGTCCTTGAAATAGCGATGAAAGTTCACGAGACGAATATCCAAATGTGCCTGTTGTTAGTGATATCACAGGGAAAAACGCCGCCCGCGCCGCACCAATATTAGCATTAGCCGCCTTCAATTTCAATTCAGACTGAATAACATCCGGGCGTTGAAGTAGTGCACTTGATGGAATGTTTTCAAGGATTTTTTCATCAATTTTGATGCTTGAAATTTCTACATTTTCAAAATATGGTTTCAGTTTTTGTGCATTAAATTCACCAGTAAGAAGCATTACGATGTGAAAGTCTTGCTCTATCAGTTTTTGATACAAAACCCCAGAAGATTTCATAGTTTCAAGGGCAATTTCCTCGGTAATGATTTCCGTTGCTAAAGCACGCCCATTTTCTCTTCTGTGACGAAGAATTTGTAATTTGCATTCTTGTTCCACAATGGCGTTTTTGACTATTTCAAGGCAATTTGCGTCCGCAATTAGTTGAAGATAAGCGTTTGCCGTTTGCGAGACAATCGAAGATTTCACAATATTTTGCGACATTTGCGTTGCAAGAAAGTTCTGTTTTGCAACTTTTTTTAGTGAACGAAACCTGCCAAAAACATCAATTTCAAACGCCGAGAGCAAGATATTCGCACGATACACATTTTTTGGAGTAAAGGCCGCAAAACCCGATGGCACACCCTGTATTACGTCAGATGTATTCAGGCTTAAAGTTGGAAACATATCCGCACGCTTCACATTAAATAATTCCATCGCTGTTTCAATGTTCAAAAGTGCAAGTGCAATATCCTTATTATTCTCAATTGCAAGCTGAATTATATGACGCATTTTTTCGTCAGAAAAGAAATCTGCGAACTTGATTTGGAAAAGTTGAGTACTATCAGAAAGTTCAACGGGACTGTTTGGTGTTGAATATTGTGGCTCAAAATTACACGATGCAAGCCCGAACAAAGTAATTAGTATCAGTATAAATTTCACATTTTTCATAAATCTTCGCCAATATTATCGCTAGGTTTATCGTCAATAATTTCGATGCTTTTATTTGTAATTTTCTGGGTTATTGTGTAAAACATTGCAACGAAAATTGTTGCGACAAACGTTGAAATTAACACGCCTCCAAGCACGCACAGACCAATTTCGCGCTGACTTATTGCTCCTGCACCATCTGCAAAAGCAAGCGGAAGAGTGCCAAGCATAAACGCCATTGATGTCATAATTATTGGGCGAAAGCGAAGTTTAACAGCATCAAGACTTGCCTGCACAACATTTCCGCCGTTTTTATAGGCCGTGTGTGCAAATTCGATGATTAAAATCGCATTTTTTGCTGAAAGACCGATAATCGTCAAAATTCCAACTTGAAAATATATATCATTATTCAAACCAAAAATTGTTGCGAACAAAACAGATCCCGCTACTCCAAAAGGGATTATCAAAATTACTGCAAATGGTATTGACCAGCTTTCGTAAAGTGCTGCAAGGCAAAGGAATATTGCCAGTGTTGATATTAAATAAAGCCAAAGTGTCTGTGAATGAGAAGCCTGCTCTTCAAACGATATTCCAGACCAAGCATAGCCAATGCCATTTGGTAGTATTGAAATAATTTTCTTGATTTCCTCCATCGCAACGCCAGAACTTACACCTGCAGCCGCCCCACCTTGAATATTCACAGAAGAAAGCCCGTTGAATCGTTCCAACTTTGGCGAACCATAAACCCATTTTGAAGAAGAAAATGACGCAAACGAAACCATTTGCCCATCTTTATTCCTCACATACCACTTCCCTATGTCCGATGGCAACATTCGATGTTGTGCCTCAGATTGAATTATCACTTTTTTTATCCGTTTTTTATCAATAAAATCATTCACATAACTTGAACCAATAGCAGATTGAAGCGTTTGATTAATATCCGCAATTGAAACGCCAAGCATCATTGCCTTGTGGTGGTTTATGTCAATTTTGAACTGTGCAACATCGGCAAGCCCATTGGGACGCACTCCCGACAAAAGCGGATTGTTTGAAGACATCGCCACAACTTGATTCTTCGCCTCCATAAGTGCTTCGTGACCAACACCGTTAATGTCTAGCAATTGAAGTTCAAAACCCGAAGAGTTCCCAAGTTCACGAATTGGCGGTGGAAATATTGTGAAAACATTGGCATCTTTAATTGCAGATAAATCCTTATTCACACGAGCAGAAATTGCCATAACAGTGCTTTCTTTTCCTTTTCTTTTGTCCCAATCAGTTAAACCAATGAAGCCAAAGCCGACATTTTGCCCTCTTCCTGCAAAGCTGAAGCCGGAAATTGTCAGCAAATTTTCCACAGTTTCTTCTTTAAGGAAATAACTTTCCGCCTGTTTCAAGCTGTTTGATGTTCGCTCCAATGTTGCACCCGGCGGCGAATTTAACATAACATACATGAACCCTTGATCTTCAACAGGAAGGAAAGATTTTGGCAGTTTCACGAATGCAAAAATTGAAAGTGCAATTAATGCAAGATATAAAACGATAAATTTTCCTGTTTTTTTAACAATAAATCTTGAAGATGCAACATAAAATTGCGTCGCTTTTTCCATAATAAAATTGAATTTCTTCAAAAATTTTCCGTGCTTTTTTTCAGAATTAGCCTTCAAAATCGTTGCACAAAGCGATGGTGATAGAATTAGTGCGACTAAAACAGAGAGGGTCATCGCTGAAATTATAGTAATGGCAAATTGGCGATATATCACACCTGCGGAGCCTTCAAAAAAAGCCATTGGCACAAAAACCGCAGAAATAACCAACGCAATTCCAACCAACGCACCAGTAATTTGTTCCATAGATTTCCTCGTCGCATCAATTGGAGAAAGACCCTCTTCCTGCATAATTCTTTCCACATTTTCCACAACAACAATAGCGTCATCAACCAAAAGACCAATTGCCAGAACCATCGCAAACATTGTGAAAGTATTCAGGGTAAAACCAAAGGCGTAAAGCGATGCACAAGTTCCAAGAAGCACAACTGGCACTGCAATTGTTGGAATGAGTGTTGCCCTGAAATTTTGCAAAAACAGAAATATTACAATAAAAACCAATACAATAGCCTCGATGAGTGTTTTCACGACCGATGCTATTGAACGCTTGACGAACGGCGTGGAATCGTATGGATATACAACTTTTACACCGCTTGGAAGGCTATGTGTGAATTCTTCAACTTTTTTCTTCACGGCTTCCGCTGTTTTTAAAGCATTTGCACCAGATGCAAGAACAATTGCCATTCCAGAAGCAGGCTTTCCTTTGTATCGCGTTGTTGATGAATAATTTTGCGAACCAAGTTCAACTTTTGCAACATCTTTCAATCTAACACTTCCACCATTTTTCCCAACTTTTAGTAAAATATTATTGAATTGCTCAACAGTTTGAAGACGCGATTGTGCGGTTATACTTGCGTTAAGTTGTTGCCCATCAACCGCAGGCAAACCGCCAAGTTGCCCAGCTGAAACCTCAGCATTTTGCACTTTAATTGCGGAAATTATATCGGCAGTTGTAAGGTTATACGAAGCCAATTTGCGTGGATTAAGCCAAATTCTCATTGCCCGTGGTTTTCCAAAAATATTCACATTTCCAACACCATTAATGCGAGCAATCTGGTCTTTCATGTTAGAAAGAAGAATATCACCCAGTTCTTCCTCGGAAAATTTGCCGTCTTGTGAATAAAGCGAAATTACAAGCAGAAAATTATTATTCGCCTTGTTCACACGCACGCCCTGTTGCTGAACTTCTTGCGGAAGCATTGGCATTGCAGACTGTAACTTGTTTTGCACCTGCATTTGTGCAATATCAGGGTTGGTTTTTGGTTCAAAAACTATGTTTATAGAAACATTTCCGTCGGAATCTGATGTTGAAGAGAAATATCGTAAATTATCAATTCCTGTAAGGCTTTGTTCAATAACTTGCGTTACGCTGTTTTCAAGAGTCTCCGCCGAAGCACCCGCAAGTGTTGTGGAAATTGAAACGGAAGGTGGGGCAACTTTGGGGTATTGCTCCACAGGGATTTTTGTAAGCGAAACAACACCCGCAAGCATTATTATTATTGCAAGAACCCATGCAAAAATTGGGCGGTTTATGAAGAATTTTGACATTTACTTCTTGTCGGACTTCTTCTTTATTTTTTTCGATGAGTGCTTTTTCTTATTGTGTTTTTTAGATTTCGCCTTAGATTTTTTCGACTTACTCACACTTTTTGCCTTCGACTTCTCCTCAGGTTGCTTCACAACATTTGGCGTAGTTTTTCCCACATTTTGAGGTTTTGGATCGCGAGCTTGTGCCATTTTTTGAGCAGCAGCCACTGCCGTTGCGGGATCGATGTATTGCTGACCTTGAACCTGACCCTTAATTATTGGCGTTGCATCGTCGTTTTGCACAACTGCTTTCGCTGTAGTCCCTTCAATTTGCTGAACTTGTGGCTGAATGACTGCATCAATTTTTTTGCCTGTGAATCGTGAAACAAGCGTTGGCTCAACAATTGATTTTGGGTTGATTTTTTAGAAACCTTCATAAATGATAACATCACCGTCAATAATTCCACTGGAAACGATCCAATCTGAACCAATTGCACGGTCAGATGTAATGACTTGCTTGCGAATTGTGTTGTCTTGGTTAAGAATCCACACTGAAAGTTCACCATTTTGAGACCTCTCCGTCGCCCTTTGTGGCACGGTTATGATATTTTCCTGTGGAAGATTAATTTTTGCCAAAACGCTTGCTCCTGAAAGAAGTTTCTCCTCCGGATTTGGAAATAATGCACGCACGGTGATTGAATCTGTTGATTGGTCAATAGTGACATCGGCAAATTGAATTTTACCTTCATAAGGATAATTTTCCACCCCAGTTTCTGTTGTTAAAGTAAGTTCAACTTTTGAATTTTTATTGTTGCGAATTTGTTCAACCATATTGCTTGGAACTGTGATATCAGCATACATTTGTTCCATTTGAGTAATAACAGCAAGCGGTTGTGCTTGATTTTTTGTCACAAGTGCACCATCTGTAAGGAGCGAGCGTCCGATGTATCCTGAAATTGGTGCTTTAATTATAATTTGTTCAACTTGATCAATCTTGTAAAGCGGCTGTCCCTGTTTCACATAAGAACCCTCACGAAATAAGCGTGCAACAATTACACCTTCAACTTGTGGGCGAATTTCAGCGAATTTGTATGGTGAAATTTTTGCAGACCATTCTTGCATCGTACTTGCTTCACCAAGTTTAATTTGAATAACATTTACAGCAATTGGAAGATTTTGCGGAACAACGATTTCTTTTTTCTTATTTGCAATAACATTTTTGTAGACAACAACTCCACCTGCAAATGCAATTAATACAAGTAGGGCTACGCCAAGAGGTAATGTACTTTGTTTTTTGTGTTTTCGCATAAGATATTAATACAATGTGCTTTTCATAATTGCAATTATTTGTATAAATATTTTATTTTGCAAGCAATTTATTACCATCAAGCATTTCCTTTGCTTTTTCAAGGCAGTTTTCAAAAATTCGAATGGAAATTTTCCCATTGTGCATTTGATAGTGCAGGTAAAGCATATATGTGCAAATAACATCTTCTTCGCAATAATTGCACACTTCTTCAATTTGCCCATTGTTATACATATTCAAAACTTCATCGCCAGAACCAGACTGCTTACATGGAATGCTTAGCAACGCACAAACTTCACTCATTTTCACCCTTGCCGAAGAGCCAAAGTTTGAAAAAGCATCGATTAAATCACAGTGAGGTTCGTGATTGAATTTATATGACATTTCGCGCGAATAAAGCCATGGGCAGGGAATTTTATGCATCATTGAACGGTATTGAATTACGGGAAGATCGAATGTCTTTCCATTGAACGAAATAATTCGTGGTTTATATTTTTGTAAAAATCCACAGAATTGTTCAAGAATCTCCGCTTCCGTTTCACCGTTTCTTCCGCCTGTTTTAATTTTTTTGATAGAATAACTCTCACCCTCTTCCGTGTTTTCAACTTCGCAAAGCAAAAATGAAATGCAAAGAACTTGGTGGAACGGCTGTCTTGGAAAGGCATTGCCAGTTGCATTTGCGTGGTAGTCCACCAGTTTTTGCCTAACGGTTTCATCGGGTGTTGTGTAATCAAGGTTCAAAAGCCTTCTGCCAGTACCTACGCACGGAATTGTTTCTATATCAAAAATCAGTAAATACTTCGACATTACGCCCGCACAAATAATTATTAACACTGCGTTTTTTGGATTGGTGGGAATGTCAAGGGTTTTATCAACAACTAGTAAGCAACTATTTTTAACTTATTATTTTATTTGACATTATTATAACAAGTCACAGACTCAACCAAAGTATTACCATTGAAATGGATATCACGCAACGCCTTTCTTCAAAATTCCAAATGCTTTCTGATATTCAAAATGTGTATGTCAATAATCTTTACCATCACATAGACTCGAAACCTGACAAAACAATTCTGTTTGTTTTTGATGATAATGTTGCAGACATAGTCAACGACTATTCAGCCCAACACACAAAATTGTTATGCTTGAAAAGCCATAATTCAAAGCGCGCCTTACCAACATTGAAAAATGTGAAAATTGTTGAAGAAGCAATTGCGATTATTAAACCAAATTTCATTTTCGGCTTTGGCACCGGTGCAATTAACGATATTTGCAAGCTGGCGGCTCATAACACACAAATTTCTTATACCTTCTGCCCAACGGCACTTTCAATGAACGGCATTGCCTCAAAAAATGTTTCAATTTTTGACGAAGAAAAGAACATAAAAGTTTCAATTCAGGCATCCCCCCCAACTGCGATAATTCTTCAACCTGATATCATTGCCGATGCACCAATTCAGTTTATCGGCAGTGCAATCATGGACTCCCTTGCCGCCTACACCGCTTGTAACGACCACATTTTCGCAGCAAAAACTCAACAAAAGGTTTATCAATATGAACCACAAATATTTGTTGCATTCAAACTTGTTTTGCAAAGCGTTCTTGAAATAGTCAACACAGGAAACATAAACTTTTTACAAGAATACGATAACATGGTCGCCGTATTTGAAATGCTATATTTTTCAGGACTTATTATGAATCATTACAAATCCAGCATTGCATTTTCAGGCGGTGAACATTCAATTGCACACACACTTGAATCAAAGTTTCCAATCATTGCAACCGAATGCCTGCACGGCGAGGTAATATCAGCAATTCTTCCGTTCTACGCAAACATTCAAAGAGAATATCAAGGTGGGAATTACATCAATCGCAATAAGGTTCTTGAAAATACCTCAATTGATTTTGTAAAAATTGCACAATTTTTCAACCTTCCAACATCGCCACACTTCTTCCAGCAATTCGGTGTTTCAAGCGGTGAATTTAACGAGTGTGTTCGAAATGCAAAATTTGCAAAAGACCGCCCAACAGTGTTAAACCTGCTTTTTTAGTGAAGGAAAAGAGTTTTTGCAACATTACGACACACCACCTATGAAATCAATGCAAAATTTCACCACAATACCACCTGCTTGCAACAGTTAAATTCAAATTTTCCAGTAATTTATATTTTTCCGTGTCAAGATCTCCGCAAACGCAAAGAATTTGCTTCGCACCTTTTTCTTTTCCAGATTTTACACACTCTTCAAGTAAATCCCTGCCAACAGTTTGCCATAAATGCGGTGCTTGAACGCAGAAATCGTCAATCATAAGCGTTAATCCTGCGTCATAAACCTCGGGCGGAGTTATCAGATTTCCAATTATGAAGCCTCGCTTTTGTGAATCGCAAAGTGAGATTGTATTTTGATTTTGCAACTCTTCTTCGAACCATTTTTCTTGAATTTCATTGGAATTTTCTGCCATTTTCCAAAAAAGCGGTTGATGTTTTGAATATTCAAGACGCTTTGCGTAGCTTAAGGAGACCATCCATGAAATATCACTTGCGGTTGGAGTACTGAGCATATTTTTACATGTATTTTATAGATACTAACCCCATATTTTAAAAAATCAATTGTTTCCCTAAAAAATGTGCTATTGTAAAAATTCCACAAATGGAAGGTAACAACCACTTTTTTAAAAAATCCCTTGATTTTTATATTAACCAACATTTACAATGCCAAGCACACATTGTCAAGAATAATTTCACTTGAAAAAATATGATATACCACCCATTTGCGTCCTTTCTTGTTGAAGTTATTGAAAAATCATCAATCCGTTATTCCAAGGACATCAACGAGCTGAACTTCATTCAATCTTCCGTTGGAACAGCAGAACGCTTTGCCGGAATTTCAGTTTCAACCTTTGCAAAATCGGTGAAACAGTCAATTGCAAAGGCGTTTAAGGGCAAGCTTTTCACAACAACAACATTGGGGAAAGTTGAAGAAGAAAAATTTGGCACAGCAACTGGAAAATTGCTCTTCAACCCAATTGATTCCTACACCAACCTTTGCCGTGGATTTCCACAATTTGGCTGCTCAGTTTTATTTCAAGAACAAACAAAGAACGGTATGGAAAATATTTTCTCCCTTGTTTATTTATTCCAAACGCAGGAAATTATCTACTCCGATGCTTTGAGTTCCTACAACAAAGGGCGACCTATCAAAACCGTTTTGCGAAAAAACCCAAAAATTGCAATTGCTTCGTGTAACACTGTTTGTTTGAAGGAATCGCCGGATGTTATCCAAAAATTTATGCAAGTGCAGTCTTCAAATTCAATTATAAGCGACATTCACTCAATTTCCAAGGGCAAAATTGATGCTATAATTTTTGAAAAAGCACCACTTTTGCAAATTCTTCCAATTGAAATGCTTGCAAAGGCATTGCGTCTTTCGAATAATCCCCTGCCATTCATTGAAATATCCGCAAGTCTTGAAAACGAAATTCTTGATGTCTCATACCTGAACAAGCCTCTTCAAGAAGAACTTACAAAAAAACCAACAACTTCCATTTCGTTAAACATACAATGAAAATTGCAATTGATGGACCAAGTGCCTCCGGAAAAGGAACTTTGACAAAGCTTCTTACTCAAAAAATTGGCGGGAAATATCTTAACACCGGCAAGCTTTACCGAGTTGTTGCGTTTAGTATTGAAAATTCTGGGGACATAACCACACAGGCTATTGAAAATTCGGCAAATTTTATGGAATTTCTTGAAAAATTTGGTGAAAATATTGAAATTTTTTCAAAGGAAAACAGCGAACTGACATCGCAAATTGCAACAATTCCACAAGTTCGTCAAAATTTATTCCAATTTCAGGTTGATTTCGCCAAGAAATATTCACCCGTAATTTTAGAAGGCAGGGATATTGGCACTCACATTATGCCAGATGCAGATTACAAATTCTTCATAACCGCAAGTGCAAATGAGCGAGCAACACGCAGGTTTAATCAAGAGATTGACAACGGTTTAAACCCCAACTTTGAGGAAATTCTTGAAGCAATAACAAAACGAGACGAAAGAGATTCCACCCGCACGGAAAATGCAAGCTTGCCAGCAAAAGATGCTATTATTATTGATACCACAGAGCTTTCAATTCAGGATTCCGTAAATAAAATTTTGACTGCAATTAAATGGCAAATATAATAAACTTCGGTTGCAGAGTTAATGCTTATGAATCGGAAATTATCAAAAAAAACAGCCAAAATCTTGATGACACTTACTATATTTTGAATTCGTGTGCTGTTACGAACGAAGCGGAGCGGGAATTAGCACAGCGAATTAAGAAAATTAAGACGGAAAATCCGGATTGTAAAATTATTTTAACAGGTTGCGCCGCACAAATTAGCCCAGAAAAGTATTCATCACA
>CANKQN010000025.1 GCA_947485035.1 Rickettsiales bacterium
GCAAGGTTTCCTTCTTCCATTGTTGGTGAAAGTGCAGGCATAAGAATTTCAATTGCCATTTTTCGTCGTATAAAAATTTATGTTTGAATATAAAATTTAATTTTTATGGAAGTCAAGAACTATTCCTCCCCAACACTGCCTTCTTCCTTGCTCTCCGCTTCGTTGACATCTTGGCTTTCACTTTCCAAATCCTCCATCGCAATCTCTTCGGGAGTTTTTCCAATGTGTTTCATTTCGCTTGAAAGCATTGGCTTGAAAACAACCCAACAAATGAAAATAAATATTGCAAACGATCCATAAATTAAAAGCTTGCGAAAAAAATGACCATCTTCGTGCATAATATTTTTTAATAAAATTTACATTAATTTCACAGTGTCAGTTGCTGTTTCGGCTTGTGAATGCTCCGCTTTCACGGGTTCGGCTTTCAGTGCATCTAGCAGGCTGTGGTCTGTGAAAATTTGTTTCATTCCTTGCGAAAGAGCTTCATTTATTACTTGCTCGTTCTTTTTTGCTCGTGGTTGAAAGAGTGGATATGTGTTTTCAACGGCATATTCGTGCCGTCCGTTAAAAACAACAACACCAGATTCATTCTTCACTTGTGATGTAAAGAACAACTGAATTTTGCTTCTTGGCATTTGATACCACTGTTTTTCAAGAGTTTCATACTTCAAAACCGCAAGCGAAAGTTCAAGACTAATCCCATTTTCATTGACAACAAAGCCATCGCCAACAAGATACTCCTCCGCAATTTTTGTGATAACATCAGCAACCTTTTGATTGTTGTTAATATATGGAATTTCTTGTGGTTTCATGAATGGAATTTGGAATTTTAAGTTTTGTTTGTGGCGAACTCCTAAAACTTGTGGCATTGGACGAGTATCTTTCGTTGTTATGTGGATTTTTTTCTCCGTTAATTTTGCACTTGCGGGCTTAATAGAAACAGGATTCAACACAACGGTTTGTGGTTTTAACGCACACGAACTTGCGAAAATTAACAAGCTTGCAACCAAAATTTGTTTCCTCATAACTTCATAATATAATATATAATGTGTTTAGAAATGTTAAAATTGCAAATCAAGGTTTTTTACTAACATTTTTTCTTTTTTATTTTTTTATACTGTGCTATTACAGTGATACAGATTTGGGTGTGAATTACAATACAGGTTTTCGATATTCCTGCCACTATTATGTTTTTTTTATCGATTCAAAATTCTTCTTGACAAATTCTCAAAAGAAAATGCGATGTATATTAAACATCACAGTTTCACACATTATGAACTTTATTGCGTATATAAAAAACATTTTGCTACTTGCGTTCTTGCTTGTAATTCTAATGTTTATCTACCCAATTCTTGCAGAACACACGCCAATTCACCTCAAATACAATGACGGCATAATTTATACAACGCAAAATGCTATGATTCTTGGCATAGCCTTTTCTTCAATTTTTCTTTATATTGCACTGAAGTTTATCTATATTTTCATCGCAAAAACATTTTTCATTCCAGATGTTATATCCTTCGTGAAAAAGATTTTTTCAATACACAAGGAGGACAACAATATATTGGAAAAAATTAAGAAATTGCAGCAAAACGGCGAACATAAACAAGCATTGAATTTAACCAAAAGCAACATTCAAAACAGTCCGGAAATTCTTGTTCAACATTTAATAATCCTTCTGCGTCTTGGAAAGACACGCACATTTTTGCAAACATTCAAGAAACACCAGTGTGGAAAATCAATTCCACTGTTCATTTCCTGCACAAAAGACTGGACTCTTTGGCGGAAAAACCTCTTCATCGCAAGCATTTATAATTCAAATCAAAATAACGATGTCGTCGCATACCTTCACGCAAAAAACTTGGAAGAGATGGACAAAGTGAACGAAGCTCACACCATAATCACGAATTTTATCAACAATAAAGTTGTGTTTTTTCGCGACCGATACACATTTTACCTCTTCAATAAACTTGCACTAAAACTTGAACTTGTGCTATCAGACGGCAACACAGATTTTGCCACAAGTTACATTGAAAATATTCAAAACTATCAAAACGATTTCCCAAATACAAATGCTGAAAATAGTCAAGACTACTAAAACGCAGATTAGGTATCTCCAAAAACTTTTGCCATCACCAACTCGCATTCGGGAAAACGCAATATCGTTGACAACATTTACAACCAATGGATTTGATGCTATTAAAATATTCATTCGTGACGCAAGAAACTCCTATACACATATTTACGAAAACAACATGAATCTTGCCATCTTTCACCAACAAAGTGGGAATATGATTGATGCAAAACTTCGCTATACCATTGCCTATGTCTTTAAAAAATACCACCCAGAACCACTTCTTGGTCTTGCTGAAATTGCAATTGTGAAAAAACAAAACAAAAAAGCCGTGAAGTATTTCAAAAAAGCTCTGCCATTAATTACCAACAAAGATCAAAGAACGCAAATAGAGCAAATTATGTATGAGATATCTATTTAACCTTCTGCTTCTCGTCCTAATTTCACACAATGCAATGGCGAAAGATTTCTTCGAAGACGAATCATTCGAAGTTGAGAGAAAGGTTTATTACGACCCACTCGAACCATTCAACAGACTATCATTCGCCGCTTTTAAAGGTGCGAGTGTTTGGGTGATATTACCACTTGCAAAAAGTTACGATTTCCTCACACCAAACTTCCTTCAACCGCATATACTATCCGTCTTCAACAATCTTGATATGCCACTTGATGCAATCAATGGCACATTACTGCCACACAAGAACATCACGATTAAAGCATCAACAACCTTTCTTACAAACACATTTTTTGGTTTAGGCGGCTTTTTCAACATTCACGATGCTTACAAAGCACCACAGCCATCGTTTTTACTTGAAGACATTGCACAGTACTACTTCAACAAACCACTTCCGTATCTTGTCATTCCAATGGGATTTGGCAATGTGTTCAGTCTTGCCTCGTGGTATCAAACGAGTAAACTTTACTCATTCACGAATAAAAATGCAACAATTAAAAATGCGATGGTTGGTTATACTGTTGGTAATATTATTGTGAAAATTAATAACAGTAAGGAGCAAATTGAAGACACTTTCAATAATTCAATTGATTCCTATTCAATTTTAAGAAATGTCTATTATCAATCGCAAAGTGGAAAGCTACAATCTTTAAAAGCAAATGACGCAAAAACGCAATATCGCTCGTTAATTTCAAGTGAATTTATTTAACCTTAGAAAGTGCACTTGCTACAATGTTTCGGTACCTATCATCTCTTGTATAATTTTCACGATATACAACATATTGCATTGGTGTTGGTTCATATTTCATAACATCTTTACTTGAAGCAATAAATACTTTATTTGGATTGCGGAAGTCTATTCGGTAAATGTTAGACTTCAAAATATTATACTTCGTCACATATCCATTCAATATTTCAAAATGCTGCACAATATTTTTTTCTGGCAGGTAAACCGCAAGTCTGTTATTCAAAACCACATTGAAGCGATAGTCAAAGAAATTTTCAATTTCTGTAATGTTTTCGTAGAGAAGTGGGAATTTTGACGCCGTTTCCAAAATTTCTTTAATCGCACTTTCACGATACTTCCCCCGCAGGTATATCAAGTATTCAAGTTTAATATGGGAATCATAGAATTCTTTGAAGTTGGAGTCCAGAATGCGGACGCGTCCGGAGGAGTCATTGTAGAACATGATTGGTTCTCGCTCTTTAATGGTAATTGTCAGCTTTGTTGGCAGGGTATATTTCAGTGTAACAGTTTCAATTGTGCCAAAGTTTTTTAGTGCATCAATTATTGCTTGTTTGTCTTTTAGAATGAATTTATCTTTTGCGTCCATGGTGTAAAGACAAAATACGATGTCGTCCGTTGAAACAAGATTATTCCCCACAATTTCAACATAGTCAATCTTCCGATACACATTATTAAAAAAAAGATTGAAAATTTTGTTACCATTAAGGGCATAGGGTCTTGTTATGAAGAATATTGCTATACCAATAAAAACCAAGGCAATAATGGAACCAAAAAGAAGCTTCCTCATTTAAAGTAAAAATTTGTATGTTTTTTTATTGACAAAATGGCTAATGTCAAGAATTTAAATTCCGTTGACAAATAATTTTTTTATTTTAGATAAATTTCAAATTCAATAATGTTATGCAGAAGGTAAATTTAAATGGATCGCACTCCGGTTCGCAAAATATTTCAAAAATTGAACGTGAACACGCCAACACACAGTTAAATAATAATATTGCAAAAAGCACATTCAGCTTTTCCCAAGCTGAAAAAGAAATTATTCAAGACCTCATAACTCGTGCAGTAATTGACGAACAGCAGTTAAAAATCGTCGGGATTGAATATAAAAAGAAAAAGCAAGACCTTCCCGCCATTCTAATTGCCCTTGGTTTTGTTACAAACTTTGAAATGAAGCGACTTTTGAAGGAGAAGTATCAAGTGGAAGATATTGTCCTTGAAGGGCATGCCCCAAATTATTCCATAATGCAAGGTATTCACAAAACCGCCATGCTTTCGCATAAATTCGTTCCGTTTCTGGCAGAAGAAGACACAATTCACATTGCGACATCAAACCCAAAAGACTCCAAAACCCTTGAAGTTATTCAAACATCAATTGCCGGAAAATTTAAGAAAACCAAATTGTTTTATGCATCAGCAGAGGATATCACACACTTCATATCCTCTGCCTATATCATTGCCGAAAACAGACTAGACACAATCGTTCGTAAATTTCAAGATAACAGTCTTTTTCTTGAAGAGGGTAAAAACAAAAAACACGAAGACAGCAGTGTAATTGATTTCATTAATTGCCTTTTGGAAGACGCCACACTTAAAGATGCTTCAGATATTCACATTGAACCACAGCAGGAATTTATTCGTGTTCGTTACAGGATAGATGGAAAGCTTGCAAGTGTAATTCACATTCAAAGGAAATTTTGGAATTCAATGGTTGTGCGTATTAAGGTTATTTCCAATATGAACATTGCGGAATCACGAAAACCACAGGACGGACGCATCGAAATGGAAGTTGCGGGAAGATCGGTTGATTTTCGTCTTTCGTGTCAGCCCGGAATTTATGGCGAAAAGTTTGTTGTGCGTATTTTGGATAAATCTAAATCATTAATGACGCTTGAACAGCTTGGATTTTCCGACTGGAACTATAAAAAGATGATGTACACAATTGAAAGACCAGCAGGAATTACAATTGTAACAGGACCAACCGGTTCAGGAAAAACCACAACTCTATATTCAATGCTTGGTTACTTGAATAATCCCGATACCAACATTATGACCCTTGAAGACCCTGTTGAATATACCGTTCCGCTTGTTTTTCAAACACAAGTAAGAGAAGATTCCGCCTTCGATTTTGCCTCCGGTGTAAGATCTTCAATGAGGCAAGATCCCGACATTCTCCTCATTGGGGAAATTCGCGACCACGGAACCGCTGAAGCTGCTATTCGTGCATCGCTGACGGGTCACAAAGTTTTGACAACCCTTCACACAGTGGACGCCGCAACCACAATTCAAAGACTTCTCGACATTGGAATTGCACGCTACATGATCTCTGGAAACCTTGATTCTGTAATCGCTCAAAGGTTGATTAGGAAACTTTGTTCACACTGTAAAGTTCCACACACTCAATTTTCAGAAATTGAACTTGAAATTCTGGAAAAATATCAAAACCTTATGCCTTCAAACCCGCAAATATGCAAGCCCGCTGGCTGTTCGTACTGTCGCAACACGGGTTACCGCGGAAGAACAACAATTGCTGAAATTTTACATGTAACACCTGAAATTGACAACGCAATTTTGGAAGAAGGCACAAAGCATAAAATTATTGCAATTGCAAAAGAACAAGGTTTTAGAACTCTTCAAGAAGATGCAATGCACCGCGTTTTTGAAGGGTCTATTTCTCTTGAAGAAGTTAGAATGTCCGTTAATTTGATATAAAAGATATGGCTTATGTCGTCAACGAAAACTGCCTGAAATGCAAATTCACCGATTGCGTCGCCGTCTGTCCCGTCGACTGCTTCCACGAAGGCGAAGATTTTCTTGTAATTGACCCCGAAGTTTGCATTGATTGCGGAGTTTGCGTTGCGGAGTGTCCTGCTAAGGCTATTGAACCGGAATCGCCGGAAAATGTTGAATGGCTTGAAATTAACGCAAAATATTCCAAACTTTGGCCGGTAATCACGCACACACAACCCCACAGAAAAGATGCCTTCATTTACGACGGTATGCCGGACAAAATGAAAAAATTTGGGATTAGGTAGTAATAGTTATACCAAGGCAAAATTGATGGCATTTGATTATTTCAACAAATGATGTAAGAAAAATCACAAGAAATTACGCACAACACGCAGAGTTTTCCTCACATCAAAAACGCAGTTCCAAGTAAAAGAAGAGTCAAGAAGCCGGAAACATCGGTTGCCGTTGTAAGAAAAACGGAAGAAGCGACTGCTGGGTCAATTTTCAATTTTTTTAATGCAATGGGAATCATAACACCAACAAAACCCGCAACAAACATTGTAATTAGCAATGAAAGTGCAAAAACCAATCCAAGAACAACTTTGCCATACAAAAACCAAATTCCAAGTCCGCAAATGATTGAAAGAGCAAACCCATTCAAAACCGCAATCGTTATTTCCGTCAAAACCTGTTTTCGTGTAATAGTTCCCAAAAACAAAGCACGAATTATTACCGTTGAAGTTTGCATTCCGCAATTTCCCCCCATTGAAGCCGTTATTGGCATTAATACAGCAAGAGCAGTCACCTTCGCAATTGATTCCTCAAAAAGTGATATGAAATACGAAGCAAAAACTGCAGTAAGCAAGTTCACAAAAAGCCAAATGAAACGGGTGTAAGTTATTCCAAATAATGTGTTATTCTTCGCTTCAAAAACCCCCGCCCTTCTAAGGGCTTGCTTGTCCGAACTTTTCTGTAAATATTCAATAATTTCTGAAAGCTCCAAAACGCCAACAATGTTACCAATTTTGTTCACCACGGGAATTATGTCAAGGTCGTGTTGATCAAAAAGATGCGAAATATCGGGTATTGAATCAAAAACTTTCACCGAAACAGTTTTGCTTTCACAGCAGGAACTTATGATATCAGCAACATCTTCATTCAAAAGTTTAATAACCGAAATTGAGCCAATCAAATGCCTTTCTTCGTCCGTAACAAAAATAATTCCGTCCTCATTTTCAATTGCACTTTTGGAATCTTTAATGTATTTTTTCGTTCGGGCAATTGTCCACCAATATGGCACGGAAAGGTAATCAACAGACATATTCCTTCCGCAGGAATATTCAGGATAAGAAAGAGATCGTTTCAGCTGAATCCTTTTTTTGAACGGAAGATTTGCCATAATTTCTGCTCGCTTTTCTTCGGAGAACTTCTCTAAAACTTCCACAGTTTCATCGAATTCCAACATAGCAACAAAATAGCAGAATTTTTCAAACCCTACAATAGATAGGAAGTCGAACAATAAATTGTTTTCAAGAAAAAGAATGATGTCCTCGCTTAAAGTTGTGGAAAATTCGTGAATGAAAATTTCCTTTTCGTATTCTTTGAGTTTGCTGAAAATTATTGCTTGGTCGGAAGCGTGAAGATTGGAAATTGTGTGGTGAAGCTTCTTGCGCTTGGCAAATTCTTCGTGCATATCATCGCCTTCAATGAAGGTTTTTATGTCATCAATGATATAGTCCATCTTAAATTCCATATTGCATTTTCAGTCAGAGTTAATCATTGGCATTTACCAATGGTATCACCAATTTTGTAAAAATCAAGAAAATAAACAATACCATCGTTTAATGCTTGAAATGATGCCTCAATTATGTTTTCACTTACGCCAACAGTTGTGAAGTTTTCCTGTGTTTGAGTATGCATAAATTCAATCAACACAAGGGTTTTTGATGATGTTCCAAGACCGGAATCAATAATTCGAACTTTGTAATCATGAAGTTTGAGGTTTTGAATTTGAGGATATTCTTCAATCAAAACCTTCCGCATTGCATTGTGGATTGAATCGACAGGACCATTACCCTCTGCAACATTATGGTGAACCGTACCATTGCATTCAATTTTAATCACCCCTTCCGAAAATGTGCAAAGCTTCCCGTGGGAATTGTATAGGCGTTCAGTTTGAGTTTTATACGAAAGGATTTGGTAAAATTCGTGCGATTTTTCCTTGATAACCTGCTTGCACAGAATGTAAAAGCTTGCATCGGCGTTTTCATAAGAATAGCCTTCGGAATTGCGTTTTTTTAATTCTTTCGTGATTTTTTCAAGGTGTTCCGGCAAATAATTCGTTATGCCAACATCTGCAAGCATTGAAACAACATTAGATTTCCCCGCTTGGTTCGAAATTAAAATTTTGCGTTTATTTCCAACAAGTTCGGGAGGAATTTGTTCGTAAAGTTTTGGGTTTTTAAGCACTGCCGAAGCGTGTAGACCCCCTTTGTGTGCAAAGGCTGAAGCTCCTGCAAAAGGCAGATGGTTATTGTGATGTTCATTTAAAACGACGCTTAATTTTCGTGAAAGTTCGGCAATTTTATGAATATTTTCGTTAATTTTCCCACAGCGAAAGCCCAATTTCAAAACCAAAATTGGCAAAATGGAAGTTAGTGATGCGTTTCCGCAGCGTTCGCCAAGTCCGTTTATTGTGCCTTGCACCATTTCGCAGCCTGCTTTCACCGCCGCAATTGTGTTTGCAACTGCACATTCGCAATCGTTATGTGTGTGAATTCCAAGCTTCATTTCCGGGAATTTTGCCTTCACCTTTGTCACAATTTCAAAGATTTCATCGGGCAAAGTTCCGCCGTTGGTATCACACAGTGTCACGAATTCTGCACCAAATTTCCATGCAGTTTCAACACACGAAAGAGTGTACTCCACATTTTCCTTAAATCCGTCAAAGAAGTGTTCTGCATCAAAAATTACTCTTTTACCTTGTGAAGCAAAAAATTTCACAGAAGCAGCAATTGATTCAAGGTTTTTTTCCAATTTTGTGCCAATAGCTTCCCGCACATGGAACTGCGAAACTTTTCCAACCATTGTAATATTATTTGCAAGCGACGAAACCAATTTCAGGTTTTCGTCGTTTTTTGGTTCAGTTCCAACTTTTGATGTCATACAAAATGCCGTTTTGATGGAACTTTCCACTTGGTTAAAAACTTGCGTGTCAATATCATTTGCTCCCGGCCAGCCAGCTTCAATGAAATCAATACCGAAATCTTCTAGCATTTTAAAAACTGTCAGTTTATCCTGAACCGTGAAAGAAACAGAACTTGTTTGAGCGCCGTCCCGAAGAGTTGTATCAAGAATATATAGTTGTTTCATATCAGTAAATTTCAAATTCGGCAAGAACATCGGAATAAATATCCTTTTTGAAGAAAATCGCCTCGCGGATAATCTCTTCCGGACTTGACCACTTCCATTCCTCAAATTCTGGGTGATCCGTGTGAATGTTGACATCGGAATCCTCGCCTTGGAAGTTCATCAAGAACCATTTTTGTTTTTGCCCAATATACTTTCCGCCCCAAATTTGCGTTGTTATTGTAGCTGGAATTTTGTAGTATCTGAAATATGTCGATTCACGCACAATTTCAACATTATTCGTGCCAATTTCTTCAAGAAGTTCACGCATTATTGCCTCACGCAGGTTTTCGTTTCCGTCGACTCCCCCTTGTGGCATTTGCCAAGCGTTGGAATCGTAACCAACTCGTTTAGCGGAAAGAATTTTGCCGTTTTTAAGAATCACACAGCCGATGTTTGGGCGGTAAAGGTGTTCCTGTTTTTTATTTATTAGGTACATGTTGTTAAAATGTTATTTTGTATTTTTGACCTACTTGTATTTTTACGAGATCAGTTCGCAATGTAAGAATTGAATAATGTTCAC
>CANKQN010000026.1 GCA_947485035.1 Rickettsiales bacterium
GAAGACCAAATTCCTCCTGTTTTTTATAAAATTGAATTTCACTCAACACTTGTTCTTTTGTTGGAAATTGATTTTCAAGATACGAATAAAATTCACGAACTTTTGGGTTGTTGTAAAGTTTGTGAAGGAAATCAATGTGCTTTTCTTCCACTTGTTCCGCACGCAAATGTGCAAATTCCACATTGCCAGTTTCTTCAACCGAGCGTTCAAAAATTTTATTTTCTTCCCAAAATTTGGCAATTTTCTTTTCAATTTCAGGAAATGTTTCGTTTTCTAGGGGTTGGTATTGTTTTTTCATATATTTTTTGTTAAATATAAATTCATTTCATCATCAACAGTTGTCGTTTCACCATATTTTAAATTTTTTCCGCAATATGCCACGCCATATCCATCAAATTTATATCCAAGTTTAAGATACAAATTCAATGCGTTGGAATAATCCGCTGTTAAGCCGACTCCTAATCCAATTATTTTTGAATTTAAGGCAACTTTCGCATATTTTTCACACTCTTGAATCAGTTGCGTTCCAATTCCACACTTTTGATGTGATGGCAAAACATTCAAATCCGATATTTCAGCTATGTCTTGCGTTGCGAAATGTTTGTATTTTGATTTAATCAAAACCGTGCAATATCCCAAAAAATTATCGTTTTCAAATGCAACATAGCATTTCCTCAATCCAATTTCTTGTTCTTTATGATATTCCCGAAATAATTCCACAGGTTTGTTCCAGCCAATTACTGAGAATGATTTATGTAGTTTTTCGCAATCGTGATGGTTTAATTCTCTGATTTGAATTGTCTTCATTTTTTATTCATTACATTATCTCACTTTGAACCTCCAGAAAAAGCCCAGACTTTTTCCGCACTTTGAACACCTAGCCTCCTGTGAAAAAATTGTTCGCAAAAGCCAGACGAAAATCCATAATCCGCAGGTAAAAATTGAGAGTAATAAATGCAAAATGTGGCTTATTGTGTTAATTTGCACTTTCACAATTCCACAATCGGCACATTTGCCTTGCATTATTTTCATACCCTATCTAACCTTTCCAAAAATCACCGAAGAATTTGTTCCGCCAAAGCCAAAGGAATTGGAAAGAACCGCCTTCAATTCACCAATATTGCGAGATTTCAACGGCATTAAGTCAAAGCCTTCAAGTCCATCATCTGGGTTTTCAAGGTTCAGCGTTGGTGGAATATCCCCCGTGTTTAGTGCCATAATTGAATAAATTGCTTCAATTGCGCCGGCTGCTCCAAGACAGTGACCAATCGCAGATTTCGTTGATGACATTACAATGTTTGAATTCACAGCACCAATAACTTCACGCACTGCGTTTAATTCAGCCATGTCCCCAAGTGGGGTTGATGTTCCGTGTGCGTTGATGTATCCAATTTCGGATATGTCAATTCCAGCGTTTTTTATTGCCATTTTCATAGCTAATTTTGCACCAAAACCTTCTGGGTGTGGAGCAGTTATGTGGTAGGCATCGCCTGATGCTCCGCCGCCGAAAAGTTCGCAAATAATGTTAGCACCGCGTTTTTTTGCATGTTCATATTCCTCCAAAACAAGAATACCAGCACCTTCACCCATAACAAAACCATCGCGATCTTTGTCCCATGGGCGTGAAGCACGACGAGGTTCACCCTCAAACGAGCGAGAAAGTGCCTTAGCATTGGCAAACCCTGCAAGACCCAGCTCCGAAATGCACCCTTCAGCACCACCAACAATCATAACATCGGCATCGCCTGCTTTAATTATGTGTGAAGCGTGATATATTGCGTGACCACCAGTCGCACAAGCAGTTGTTACTGCGCAGTTTGGTCCATTAAAGCCATATTTCATTGAAACATAACCCGATGCAAGGTTGATAATTGAAGCGGGAATGAAGAACGGCGAAATGAACTTTGAGGATTTCTCAAACATTTTTCTTGCATTTGATTCAATTGTCAAAAGGCCCCCAATGCCAGAGCCAATAATTACACCAGTTCTTGCCCTTTCATCGTCGGTTTCAGGAACCCAACCGGATTGTTCCAATGCTTCTTTTGATGCAACAAGTGCGTATCCCATGAATTTATCCATTTTTTTGACATCTTTCGGGTCGACAAAATCTTCAATGTTCAAAATGTGTCCTGCTTCGTTTGGAGTTTGGCTTGGTTCTTTAATTTCACCAGCAATTTTCACAGGCAGGTTTGATGTATCAAAAGATTCAATTTTAGAAATTCCAGAAACACCTGCAATAATATTTTTCCAGTTTTGTTCAAGATTCAACCCAACAGATGTTACAACTCCCATTCCGGTTACTACGATTCGTCTCATAAAATATTTTAATAAGCTATATAATTATTCTAATGGTTCTAGAAGGTATATTGTATAGTCCCTTTCTGGAATTTCAATCTTTTTTTCAAGTTTGAATATTGTGTATGGCAGTTGGTCACAAGAATATGAAATTCCACGAACAAACGGCAGTGCAACGAATTTTTTTTCGTATGAATAAATTAAATATCCAATAATAGAGCCACTAAGCTCCCATTTTTCACGCCCCTCTTCCATAACAGCGTAAGACTTCGCCTCCTTTAATGTCACATTTTTGTTTTCAATGTCAGATATCATCGCGTGAATATTTGAACCGGTTGCATTGCGGTTTTCACCGTAAAAACCTGAAAGATCGTGCATTTCAAGCAGTTTGCGTTTGGAATCTTTGGCGGTTTTTTTCGATGCCTCCTCCTGCTCAATCTCTTGCACTGTTGCAATTTC
This sequence comes from Rickettsiales bacterium, assembly GCA_947485035.1. GTDB lineage: Bacteria > Pseudomonadota > Alphaproteobacteria > Rickettsiales > Deianiraeaceae > CAJQOT01. The sequence goes on from CANKQN010000026.1 coordinate 2,755, forward strand.
TGTATACTTCGACAAACACCCTTCAAACTTGCCCATATTCTCGTCATAAGCAAAGAATTTTGCGTATTCTTGTGATGACTTTGAGTAGACGTCCTCCAAAAGTTTCTTTTTTTGCTCAACGACATCCCTTCCAGTTGTTTCGTCCAATGAAGTCGTGCAAATTTCACCGTTTACGTAATCGATAATTGATTTTCTTGTCTCGTTTATGCTTTCAAGTTCTTTTATAACGGAATCGCATTTTAGATGTGTGTGAATTTTGGCGTTGAATATTTCACGCACATTTTCGTATTCGTAAAGCGTTTGCAAGGAGGGAATATCTTTTATGCACTCATACACATTTAATTTCACTTTTTTTTCAGCAGTTTCAATAATGTTTGTCACGGTTGTGGGTTTATCGACAGGCATTTGGGATATTTCCTCTGCAAATGCAGCTGTGGAAAGAAGTATTATTGCACAAATTCGTATCATCATTTTCATTTTTTAACAAGTTCGTTGTGTCCGGCGCCGGCTGGAATCATTGGCATTACATGTGCATTTTCAGTCACAATGCAGTTGAATACAACGGGACCTTTGTGAGATATGGCCTCCTGAATTTGCGTTTCAAGGTTATTGACATCATTGCATGTCATTCCCTTAATTCCAAAAGCTTCCGCAAGTTTTTCAAAATTTGGAAGGGAATCGGTATACGACTGACTGTAACGGTTTTCATAAAATAGATCCTGCCATTGTTTCACCATTCCCATGTAGGAATTATTAATGATGAACAGCTTAATTGGAAGGCGATATTGACAAATTGTAGAAAGTTCCTGAATGTTCATTAGGATTGAAGCATCGCCGCTTATGCAAACAACAAGTTTTTCAGGGTTTGCAACTTGTGCCCCAACTGCGGCGGGAAGTCCGTACCCCATTGTTCCAAGACCGCCACTCGTCAACCAATGGCGAGGGTTTTCAAATTCGAAATATTGTGCAGACCACATCTGGTGCTGACCAACATCCGTTGTAACAATTGGATTGAAGTGCTTGGTTAATTTATTTATTGTTGAAATTGCGTGCTGTGGAACAATTGCTGAATTTTCTGGCTGTTCGTACGCAAATGAGTTCTCACTCCTCCAATTTTGGATTTTTTCAAACCAACTTATAAGATTTTGTGGTTGGCTTTGAGGTTTTGTATTTTGCACATTCCATTCACTTAAAAGTGCTTGGACAATTTCGTTTGCGTCTCCAAGAAGTTTTACATCAATTTTGATGATTTTGTTTATTGAAGCATCGTCAATATCCACATGAATTTTCTTCGAATTTGGGGAAAACTTGCGAGTATCACCTGTTATGCGGTCGTCGAATCTTGAACCAATAGCGATGATTAAATCCGCTTCGTGCATTGCAAGATTCGCCTCAATTGAACCATGCATTCCAAGCATTCGAAGGTTGTTTGGGTGTGAATCAGAAAGGGAATCAAGCCCCATAAGAGTGCAAGTGAAGGGGAATCCTGTTTTGTTGACTAGTTCAAGCAGTGGCTTGCTTGCGTTTGCGTTTATAACCCCTCCGCCAATGTAAAACACAGGTTTTTCTGCATTTTTCATCAATTCAACTGCTTGTTTAATGGCGTTTTGATCAATGACAGAATTTTTACACTTTTTGGCTATGATATTTCGTGGTTTTTCATCAAAATAGCCTGTAAATTCTTGATTTTGAATATCCTTTGGAATATCAACCAAAACGGGACCCGGTTTTTTCGAATTTGCAATCAAGAACGCTTCCCTTAAAATTCGTGGAATATCATTAACATTTGTAACAAGGTAATTATGTTTTGTGCAAGAGCGTGTTAAACCAACAACATCGGCTTCTTGAAAGGCATCTGTTCCTATCAATGAAAGAGCAACCTGCCCTGTTATGCAAACAAGTGGGATTGAATCAATGAAGGCGTCTGTTAATGCGGTTATTGTGTTTGTGGCACCAGGCCCCGATGTTGCAAACAGAACTCCTGTTTTTCCTGATGACCTTGAATATCCTTCGGCGGCGTGCCCTGCTGCTTGTTCGTGGCGTGTTAAATAATGTTTAATTTCCGCGTTATTTCCTTCAAGTTCTAAGGCTTTGTTGTAGCGGAATAGGGCGTCGTATATTGGTAAAATTGCACCACCCGGATAGCCAAAAATTTGCTCAACACCAAGTTGTTCGTGAAGAATTTTTATTACAACATCGGCACCTGTCAGCATAAATTTGAAGATTTCTTATATATGAATCTTAAATAAAATGCGTAATGTGAAATTGCAAGTATAAATTTATTGTTTGTTTTTATCAATCACCTTTAATAAATCACAACTTTCCTTTCTATTGCGATAGTCCCCCACCGTGCCATTAAACTTCAATTCAATATTAAATGGTATTTCGTTCGTGCCTTGTATTCTTTTGAAATACAAAAGTATTGTATCGTCCGCAGAATGTCGAAGATGATATGCGTTTAAAGTCCCACTTCTTACCTTAATTTCAACATGGCGACCATCACGAGTCGTTGCGTCGTAACCTCTTTGATTACACAATGTTAAACCATACCATTCCGCAATTATTTGCTCGGCGAATGCTCCAATAATTTGACCATCCAAAGAAAACCTAGAACTAAGCGGCCTGCCTTCAAAATGGTTTCTTAATTGAGTTTCAATGGCCGATAGCTCTCTAAATTTTGCTTGCAGAAAATCGTAATTACCCATATTCCACAAATTAATTGATATCAACAAATCTCTATATAAAAAAATAATTTTGCAAGTCAAATTTTGCGATTGCCCCTTACTCCTTAACTTGTGGCACTGCAATTGTTATGTCGTTTATTACGGAAAATTCCTCGCCAGTTTCAAGAATGCTTTCATTTTCATCAAGAATTATGCGTGTGAATGCGTCAATAATTCTTTTTTCCCTTGTTGATACAACAAGTTCGCCGTTTTGTTTGAACCTTTTCACGATTTCATCCTTTTGTTCAGAATAAGCTTTTACCATTTCATCTCTGTCCTTTGTTTCAATTTGTTTTTCAACTTTTTCATATGCTTGAATGAATTTTTCACCAACTCTCAGGTAACCATCATCGTAATTACTCCATTTGTAATCAAATCGAGTATCCCCATTAAGCTCTTTCAGCAAAATATAATTATGTGGCGGTTTAATTCTATCCTCCACTTTTGTAATTCTTGGCTCAACAGATTCACACCCGCTAATGATTAAAATCACAAGACCGCACCAAAGCAAATTTGTGAATTTTATCATCATTTGGTAAGTAAATAATTCTTATACCTCGCAACAATTGCTTTGTCGGCAATCACCTTGTAAGCTCCCTGTGGTAGTGCGTTGAAAATGTAATAACCATCGGAGGATGTTGTTGTTGAGCCAATCACATTATACTTCCTATCAATCATGTGAATCTTTGCGCCCGAAATTGGAATTTTCTCTTCTCCCATTTGCATTGAAAGAGTTCCTTCAACATCGCAAGTTTTGACTATTGGAATTAAAACTCTGTGAATAGCTCCCGCCTTCAACATAATTTTATGCTTAACATTTGGCGAAACCTTCACACCCATATCCTCCACAACCGTGACATCGCCATCAAATAATATCGCAACATCAATTGGTAAATTTCCAATTAAAACCTTGCCGTTTTCGCCCGTCAATTCCTTTGAATTTTTACCGGAAATTTTGGCTGCAATATTCTGTGCGGGAAGTTCGTCAAAATCCCATTCACCATTGTTATTTGTGTCGTAAAATGCATTCAATTCAATCATTCCTGCATTTGCCGCACCAGATGGCATAATCGACGGTCTCATTTCATTAAACACAACACTTCTGTTAAAATTCCAATTTAAGTTCATCGAAGCTGAGGCTTGTGCTCCCAATTGCAAACTTGTTGTTAAATATTTACTATTAACATTCAACCCAACCACATAAGTTCCTGTTTGTTTTGCAATGTTGAAGTTATATGCGGTGGATATTCCAAAAATTTTCCAGTTATAATTCCCCATAAGTGAAGATGTTGTAAAAATATGACTTCCAAACAAAGGCACATAATTCAACGCAACACGCACATTTCCCGACCTCCCAATTTTTACAGTTGCACTTGCGTTTCCACTTGTGGTTTTCATTCCGCCGGTTGCATACATTGCCGTAACCGTGTTTACAATTGCAAGTGGTTTAATTGGCGTGAAAGAATGTTGCATGTTCCAATCGCTGGAATATGCTCCTGAATTGGTCGTTCCAACTGTGGTGGAATAGGTGCTTGCAATGAACTTTCCAAACATTTTTATATTATTCTTCAAACGAATTTCACTTGAAGACTGAACGGCACTTTGTCCACTTTGTGTGTGAACTTCGCTTATGAAGCTTTTTGTAAAAAATTGACTTGTTACCATCAAATTTGATTCCTTAAAAACCGTCGCATTTGTGCTTAATTTGATCGCTGCAGAATTTGTATTTGCGTGATACGCCAAATCTGTGTTCACAATAACCCCCATTATGTCTGTCATGAATGAGGTTGAAAGATAGTTTTGTCTTTCGGGAACTGAACCGAAAACGGATCTCCACTTCTTCATGTATGATGTCATTGCTAGGGAAATTGATGTGCTGCCTGTTAAACCGTATCGCACACTTCCAAAATATCTCTCACCGCCTACTGTTGCACCTATTGCTTGATTTTTCGAGGCAGGAGTTTGAATTAACGAAAGTTTTTCTTTAAGAACGGCGAAGTCATACACAAATTTTCCCTTTTGCAAAAGCGAAGAAGAAAGATTGACAGTTTGAACTGCTTCCCTTGTTTGCCCAAATGGTCCATAAAAAATCAGCTTCACAGTGTTCACGCCAACATTGAGTGGGATATCCTGAAACGCATAAAGACCCGTAGCATCAACCGAAGCAAAATTCAATAAGTTATTGTTTAGATGAATTTCCACTGACCAATTTGGAATTGCGTATCCTGTTATTTGCAAGTTGTTGAAATCAATTTTCCAACCTGGTGGAATGTTTGAAATTGAGGCACCAATCCCTGCATTTGATGTTGTAATAAGGTTTGTTGCTGGTGTGGAAATATCACCAATCCAGTATTGCTTTGGACGAAGATAATGTTCGAACGGGTGTGCAACTGTGTCACTTTTTTGTAACGAAACTCTCATGTTTGTAATGCCGTCGGCTGTTGCACTTCCAGTTGTATTCATTGACGATTTGAGGAGGTGTCCTGTTGTTGTGAATGAAAGGACTTGTTGCGGTTTGAATGTTTCGGTGTTAAGCAGGGCGGTATATGAAGCATCAACACTTGGAATGGAAAACATTTGATAGTCCTGAGCTTCAAGCCTTGCGTTTTTTAATTCTTCTTCTTCTGAGCGCTGACCTTTACCAAGACTTCCAAGCATTTTTGCTCGTGAAATCTCCTGTTCAATTGGAAATGGAGTTGTGGTTGTTATGGTAAGAATTTGCTGGGCAAGGTCGAAAACTTGTGTTAATGGAAACATTTTTTCTAGCATTTCCATTGAAACGAGGATATCCGTGTAAAGCATGACGGCATCGTTTGCTGTGAATTGATATGTTTCATTTCCAATTTTTGCCGTGCCTGTTTTTAAGTCAACATCAATAACATTTTGTTCTTTCAAAAACCAACCGACGAGCTTATCATCCTTTTGTTCAATTTGCACATGCATTGCACCCAATAACGATGCAAGTGGAATGTAATATTTCATATTTTGATGAACCGCCCCATACATCACAAAACTCTCAGCAATACTTATGCTTCCAAGATTCAGAGTGGCCAAATACGGTTCGTAATCAGACATTGCAACCGATTTTGGGTTATATGGAAGTTTTTTTTGCGAATTTCCATCAACAACCGCCCTAACACCATCGGCCTCTATCATCTTGTATTCCTGCGGCTTTGTCTCTACTGTTTTCACATCAACTGGTTTTTCTTCTAATGACTTTACATCCAATAACTTTGTATCAATAGGCGTTGAACTTACCTCCGGTTCGGGAAGCGTTGTTTCGCCCGAAAATGCTCGTGAGTGCAGGAAAATAAGAGAAACTGTTAGCGAGATAACAGATAAAACATTTGGTATAAGCCGTGCTTTTGCACTCCCAACCCCTCCCCATAAAAACATTCCTTCATCGAACTTTATTCTTTATTGCTTCTTTAAATCAAGTGTTGCCTTTCCAATAGCATAAATCTTTTCACCATCTGGCGGAAGATATGAAACTGCAACCGATGTAACATTGGATTCTTGGAATTTCAACTCATCGTATTGAAGAACAATTTTGCGACTTTTTAACGGATTTGGAATTGAAATATTTTTCTGCTCAAATTCGCCAAGAAGCTTTTTGCCATTGAAAAACTTTGCCACTGCCCTTCCTGTAATTGAATATTTGCTCGTGCTGTTGATATCAAATGTTAAAACATTCAATTCTGTATCAATTTGCAGTTTAGCAATTTCCGCAGTATGCTGAGTGGAAGCATTTGCCGTTGAAACGAAAATTGGAATTGAAATTTTAAACAATGGCTTCACTTTCACCCCAACTCCGCCGTCTTCGGGTTGGTCCGAAAGTTGTGGAATTTTTGGACTGTTGTCTTGCTCTTGAAACATAATATAAGCGGCATATTCATCAAGCGTTGCGCTTGGAATGTTGCGATATGTAAATTTTACTGTTTGAAATTGTTTTGGTTGAAGTGTTACCTGTTTTGGAGAAAACAACACCATTTGTTCAATTGGCTTCATAAGCTTTTCTTCTTCGGGAGTGGCATTTTCTGTTTGACCATCAGCCCCCATAGTGCGATATGAATATCCAATACGATATGTCACAACATCATTTGTGTCGTTCATTAAAAGAACGGATTGAGTCTTTTTTGATGAGTTAAGGTCAACTCTCGTTGGCGTCAATGAAAGTGAGGCAAAACCTGCTGCTTCAAGAAGCAGAATTAATGCTACAATTGAAACATACCTTAAAAACATAAGAAATAAAAAATTACCTTTAAAACGCCACACTCCAAATAAACAGTGTGTGGCAATTGAAAAATTACATGCGAAGCATTGGTTTTTACACGTATGTTACGAAGAAATCGTATGTTCCTGTGTAAATTCCAGGTGCTTGGTTTGCACCAACAGCA
>CANKQN010000027.1 GCA_947485035.1 Rickettsiales bacterium
CAAACCGCCCTCCGCTTGATAATATTGAAAATTTTGAAGAACATTCCGTTTTTTATATGGTAAATAATAAAAATCAGTTTGCTGGCAAAAATGTTGTAATTTCAGGCGGTGGAGATTCCGCAGTCGATTGGGCAATAATTCTTTCACAAACGGCAAATGTTTCAATAGTCCACCGCAGAAATTCTTTCAGAGCCCACGATTCCTCCCTTCAAGAGCTCAACGCCTTGATAGACTCCAAAAAAGTTACACTTCTTGCACCGTATAAAATGTCGAAATTGAACGGTAAAAATGGCAAACTTGAAAGCGTGACGATTGAAAACATCGATGATTCATCGCAAATTGATATCAAGGCGGATTTCTTGTTGCCGTTTTTTGGTCTTGCGATGGAAATTGGTCCCGTGAAAAATTGGGGCTTGGAATTTGAAGAAAAACATATCAAAGTTGAACCTTCAACAATGAAAACGAACATTGACGGAATTTTCGCGATTGGCGATATTGCAACCTACAAAGGTAAGTTGAAGCTGATTTTATGTGGATTTTCCGAAGCCGCAACTGCGTGCTATGCAATTCGAAGTCATATTTTTCCTGAAAAATCGTTCCACTTTGAATATTCAACAACCACTTTTAATAAGTAGAACTTGGAGATTATCAAAGATTGCGGAATCGTTTTGAAAATTCACGAACACGGTAAGACATCGCAAGTTGTTACCGTCTTTTCAAGAGATTCTGGAATAATATCAGGATATAACAAAGGTGGTAGTGGTGCGAAGAAAAAATCGATTTGCATAACTGGAAATTTGATAGACTTCACTTGGTCGGCACGGGTCATTTCCCAGCTTGGAACATTTGAAGCAGAGCTTTCGCAGAACTTTTCCAGTGTGTTTTTGGATGTTAAAAAATCTGCAATTGTGAACTGCGTGTGCGAAATGCTTCTTACCTGCCTTGAAAAAAACGACCCACACCCACAACTTTTTGCTAAAACACTCGCCCTCTTTCAACACTTAAAAACGACGGAAAACAAAGCTGACATTTTGCGTGAATATGCAATTTTTGAAACGGGCTTTATGTCACTTCTTGGCTTTGGATACAACTTCGAAAAGTGTAATATCACGGGTGTTGGAGTGCCGAAGTTTATCTCGCCAAAAACGGGAAATGCTGTTAATGAGGGTATCGCAATGGGCTTTGAAAGTCAACTATTTACCATTCCGCAATTCATTTTGAACGACCAACTTGCACCATCAATTTGCGATGTAAAAAAAATGTTGGATATCAACTTGCATTTTCTAAAACTTCATACAGACCTTCTATCGTTACCCGTCAGGGAATTTGCGATTAACTTATTTTAATGAAAAAAATGGGACTTTTAAAAAGCATAAAATCACTATTCACAAAGGAAATTGATATTGAGAAAATCACTTCCTTGAAGGATTTGCTTATTACATACGACGTATCTTATAGCGTTGCAACTTTTTTAATTGACAAAGTTAAGAAAAGCAAAGAAATTGATGTTGAACTTCAAAAAGAGATTAATAAAATTTTAAAAAATGCACAGGCGTCATTTGAATGCAATTCAAGGCCTTTCGTCATTTTTATGTATGGAATTAATGGCTCCGGAAAGACGACGACGATTTTAAAGCTTGCAAATATTTTACAAAATAAAGGGAAAAAAGTTCTTGTAGCAGCATGCGATACCTTCAGATCTGCCGCAGCAGACCAACTTGAAACTGCACTTTATGAAATTTCCTGCCCTGTAATTCGTGGAGAATCTGAAAAAACGGAACCCGCCGCCCTTGCCTTCAACGCCTGTAAGAAGACTTTAGAAGAGGACTTTGATGTTCTAATTATTGATACGGCAGGTCGTCTTCATACCAATTCAAACCTTATGGCAGAGCTTGCGAAAATACATAAAATTACGCTAAAAAACCTTCCCAATTGCCAGCACCTCAACATTGCAATTATGGATGCAACCATAGGTCAAAACTCGATATCTCAAATTGCAAAATTTGACGAAATAATTCCAATATCTGGCGTAATTATCACAAAATTAGATACCTCAGCCAAGGGTGGTGCTTTGATTTCTGTCATACATGAAATGAAGAAGAAAGTTTATTTCACCTGCTTTGGCTCGAAAAAAGAGGATATCAAACCCTTTAATGCAGAGGAATTTTCGCAAGATTTTTTGGAGTAAATTTTCGCAAATACTACTCCACCAAAATATCAAGGGAGGCAACTAAATCCGCGATTAAATCCTCAACATCTTCAAGCCCAAGATACACCCTAACGCAGGTTTTTTCTGGGTTTATTGAATAAAATTCCCTCATTTTTTCAATGCCATCGGGAAATTGAATTATTAACGACTCATAACCTCCCCATGAATACCCCATTGCAAAATTTTCCATTCTATTAAAAAATTTCCCCATCGTTTCCTCGGAATATTGCTTTTTTAAAACGATTGAAAACAAGCTTGTGTATCCTGAAAATTGACCGTGTGTTTGTTCAAAGCCGGGGCAAGTTTCTTGCGATGGATGGCGAATTTCTTCAATTGCAACATGGCTCTTGATTGCCTCAATAACTTCGTTGATGGTTTTTGTGTGAACTTCAAGGCGTGGTTTCAATGTTCTAATGCCACGCAAAATATTATAGGCAACCATTCCTGTGGTGTTTGCTCCAATTTCGCGATACGAACCAATCACTTCGCTTGCAAATTTTGAGTTAAAAACCACAGCACCCGCCATTGAATCGGAGTGACCTGACATAAACTTCGTGCAGGCTTCAACAACGATATCAACACCAAGTTCAAAAGGCTTGCAGTGGTACGATGTGAAGAATGTGTTATCCAAAATTGTTGGAATTTTGTGCTTTCTTGCAAGCGTGCAAATGCCGACTATGTCTTGCAGTTCGAATGTCAAAGACGATGGCGATTCCATATAAATTACGCTTGTGTTTGGGCGAATGAGTTTTTCAAGTTCAGTAGGTGAAATTGTTGGACCATAAAATGTGCTTTCAACACCATATTTTTTTAATGTTTTTGCGACAAATGAACGAGTTGGACCATACACGCCGTCAGTAATCAAAACATGTGAACCCGTCTTTGAAAATGCGTTAATTGCCGTTGTGCAGGCTGTGTATCCGCATGATGTCATTTTACAGAAATCGGCGTTGTAAAGCGAAGCAATTGCACGCTCGCATTCAAATATTGTTTGCGTCCCATTTCTGCCGTAAGTATTTTGCTGCGGATTCAGTCTTCCCTTGTTGTAATATATCCTATCGGCTTTAAGAAAGTCCTCGTATGTTTCGAACACTATTGTTGATGATTGAAATATTCCATTGTTCACCGCACCGTATTGCTTCTTTGTGTTGCGTTCGATGTGAATTGATTTTGTTGAAAATCCTTGATTTAAGCTGGTGTTTTTCATCGTCCTTGATCTTAAAAATTATCACGAACAAGTGAAAAACCCGTGCGAAATATTTGTCAAGAATAAAATATTAAATTTAAAATAATATTTCTTGACAAATTAAAAAGTTAGTTTTGTTGTTTGTTCAGTATTTTTTTAATTCGTTATGATAAACCAAAATAATCAAAGCCAAGACAGCCAAAGGGATGTTAATGCTATACTGAAAGCAATAAGCGAAAGGCTTACTCGCCAAGGGCAACAAGAACCAGGTTCAATCAAAAAAAACTCAAACCAGAGAGCATCTGAATTGAGTAAAAATTCTTATCAATCCACACAACAAGGTCAAGAAGCGAGTAAAAATTCTTATCAATCCACACAACAAGGTCAAGAAGCTATGATGAGAACACAAAATGTTCAAGTACCACAAATGAACGCAAAAGAAGAAGCTTCTTTTGATGATAACTTTTCGTTTGAAGAACTTGATTTTGCACCAGCACCAGCACAAGAAACATCAAACACAAGAAACGAGATTAACAATCTTTTAAGAACTTACAATAATAATAAGAAATCATCATATGGTCAAGATCAATCTTCATCTGAAACAAACTGGGGTCAGCAAGAATCTGGCTTAAACCAAGAATGGACTGAAGAATTTGACTTAAACGAACAAGAAACTGAGCAATCTGAATTAAGATTTGAAGACGAGCAAGATGAGTTTGACTCTTTTGAGAATGAAGAGGAGTTTGACTCACTAGAAGACGAAAGAGAAGAAGATCTTGATTCTTTTCAAGATGAAAACGAAGAAGAAATGAATGAATTTGAAGATTTCTCAGACTTCGAGCCTGAATCAAACAATGTTCACTTCCTAAACAAAGATCACCAACAATCTTCAGCCCAAGTTGAATCTGAATATGAAATTGAAGAACAATCATACCAAGGCGAGCAATCAAGTGGTGCGAACAATCTTGCTATGCAAATCGAATATGCTGTTGCACAAGCAATTACAGACTGCGTTCAGGAGTGGTGCCAAGAAAATCTTGAATCACTTTGTCGCGAAGTTATTCAGTCTGAACTTCGCAAAACAGCATAGTTATGAAGGAATTGGATCTTTTAAACTCAGAAGAGCATTTGACATTCTCAGATGTTCTTCTCATTCCGTCATACTCCGAAGTTTTACCACTTCAAACTGATGCAAAATCGTTCCTAACGAACAAAATACCCCTACACTCTCCGCTAATTTCGGCTGCAATGGATACGGTTACGGAATACAAAATGGCCATCAAAATGGCACAAAATGGTGGAATTGGCTGTATACATAAAAATCTCTCACTTGAAGAGCAGGTATCAAATGTCTTAAAAGTTAAAAGATATGAATCTGGTATTATTGCAAACCCTATATGTATTGATGAAAACCTTACAGTTCGCGATGCAATTAATACGATGACTGTTAATGGCATTTCAGGATTGCCAGTGTTGAATATATCAAAAGAAATTGTGGGAATAATTACAAATAGAGACACGAGATTCGTTCAAAACCCATCAACTCTCGTTCGCGATGTTATGACAAAAAATGTTATCACAATTGCAAAAAACTTTGAAATGTCAGACGCGATGACACTATTTCATACTCATAAAATTGAAAAACTTATAATATCAGAAGACAAAAAGTGCATTGGCATGATTACTGTTAAAGATCTCGAAAAATCCAAACAATATCCAAACGCAACAAAGGATTTCAATGGAAGACTTGTTGTCGCTGCAGCTGTTGGCGTTAGCGAAAGAGATTTAGAGCGCGCAAAAGCACTCATTGAAGCAAATTGCGATGTAATTATGATAGATACCGCACATGGACACTCAAAAGGTGTTGCTGATATGGTTAAAAACATAAGAGCATTATCGGAGAATGTTTCGATAGTTGCCGGCAATATTGCAACACCTGAAGCCGTAAAATTCCTTTTTGAAGCCGGTGCTGACGCAGTCAAAGTTGGAATTGGACCTGGTTCAATTTGTACAACGCGAATTGTCGCTGGCGTTGGAGTTCCGCAACTTAGTGCAATATTCAACTGCGCAAAAATGGCGAAAAATCTTGGAATTAGAGTAATTGCCGATGGTGGAATTCGCAATTCTGGCGATATATCAAAAGCAATTGCAGCAGGGGCTGACAGCGTTATGCTTGGCTCACTACTTGCTGGAACCGATGAAAGTCCTGGTCAGCTTGTAGTCTACGACAATATTACATACAAAGAATATCGTGGAATGGGTTCACTTGGTGCTATGGAGCGTGGTTCTTCCGAGCGATACTTTCAAGGCGGCGTTCAAAAAAATAAACTTGTGCCCGAGGGTATTGAAGGTGTTGTGCCATACAAGGGAAATGTTGAAGATATCGTTCACCAACTAATTGGGGGATTAAAATCTTCAATGGGATACCTCGGTCAGGCGACAATTGAGCTTATGCAGAAAAATGCACGATTTATCAAGATCACAAATGCAGGACTAAAAGAAAGTCATCCTCATAACATTAAAATTACAAAAGACGCGCCAAATTATCAAAATTAATTAATTTTTCCGGAATTAAAAATTGCGTCGTTTTATGCCGACGCATAAGATTAAATTTCAATTCCCAACTTTCTTGCAACATCAGTGTAGGCCTCAACAATATCCCCCTTGTCTTCGCGAAATAAATCTTTATCAAGACTTTTACCGTCAGCGTTCCACAGTCGGCAGGAATCTGGCGAAATTTCATCGGCAAGAATAATATCGCCATTCTTATCTTTTCCAAATTCAATTTTAAAGTCAACAAGGCTTAGACCGCACTGCTCAAATTGCATACGTAAAATTTCATTAATTTTTAACGCTTCATTTTTGATGAAAGCAATTTCTGCATCTGTTGCAATTTTTAGAAGAGTTATGTGGTCATTTGGAATTAGAGGGTCGCCAAGTTCGTCCCTCTTATAAGAAAATTCCACAAGCGGTGCCGAAAGAATTGTGCCACGCTCAATGCCGAATTTTTTTGAGAACGATCCAGCTGCAACGTTACGAACGATGACTTCAAGTGGTATAATTGTTACCTTTTGAACAAGCTGATTGCGATCGTCAATGCGTTTTATGAAGTGTGTTTTGATGCCATTTTCACGCATAATATCCATAAAGCGAGAAGATATCACGTTGTTCAATATGCCCTTGCCTTGCTTTATTGCAAATTTTTCGTTGTTGAATGCGGTTGTGTCGTCCTTAAAATACTGAATAATTTCCTCGGGATTTTCGGTTGTGTATAATATTTTAGCCTTTCCTTCGTAGATTTTATTCATTTTGTGACAATAAAAAGTTGCATATCATTCGCTTGTATTGACAGTTCGCCTTGAATAAATTTCAAAACGCATTCGCCAAATACACTCTTTTTCCACCCTTTTAAAAAGTCAACATTTAAATTTCCATTTAGACATGCAATAATTTCATGCTTTGAGGCTATCAGGTTTTTGTCAATACTGTATTGCATCGATTGAATCGTCAAAAGCGTGTCAATTGCCATTTCCATTGGGCGATTTCTCTTGATTGATGTTGCATGTTGCGACAAAATTCCCATCAATTTTCGAATAACCGCATTGTGAACAATTTTCTTGTTAAAACCACTAACATTTGCAATATCATCAAAAGATTGTGGGGTTTTCAAGCATAAAGCTTCAATTGCAGAAAGTGTTGCCACCGAAGTAATCGGTAATCTTTGTTTATTTGCTACATCTTTTAGCATGTCGTAAACTTGCATAAAAGTCGATTTTGAGGTTGGTGAAAAAGTGTTGTATATATCTGAAATTTCCGCAAAATTGCCAGAGGTATATAGACTGACTTTCTTGAACTTTTCGCACAAAATGCTTTGATAAACCTCAAATTTTCCGTCGTCGTGAAGCTTTTTTTTGACAACTTTCCATAAATGTGCCACTTCAAATCCCTTAATTAGAAGACTTTTTATATATGAAAAATTGATGTCAATGATATCATAAACGGGAGATATCTTGAAAAATGGCGAAGAATATTCTGTTTGAACGGGTGATATGGTAGATTTTGCGATTTTGAAATCGTGAATATTTACCTGCTCAATGGGTATGTTGTACATTAATGTGGGCAAGTCTCTTTCGCAGTCGATAAAAAATTTCACATTGGCGAAAAATCGTGCATATTCTGGCGAAGAAGCATCATCGATCTTAACCAAATACGCCTCATATTCATTCTGTAAAAGCAGAAATTGAACATCGCCAATTGTCACAGAAGTCAAATTGACGAATAGCAAACTGCTTTGCATTGCTTGCAAAAATACGATAAAAGCTCCATCGCCAGATTGCTTTACAATATTTAGGTTCAGCGTTGAAATATCATTTTTCTGTTGTAGAGCCTCCATAAAATCAAAAATACAATTGTATTAGTGACAATAAATGATGTTTTTTAAATTACAAATATTATTTTACATATGTAAAACTTTTCCAAATGCGTCCAAAACCGATTCGTGCATCATTTCACTCATTGTTGGGTGCGGGAAAATTGTTTGCATGAAATCTTTTTCAACAAGTTCTGCCTGTTTTCCAACAAGATACGCCGAAATCATTTCTGTAACATCGGCACCAATCATATGAACACCAAGCAATTCGCCAGTTTTTTCATCAAAAATTGTTTTAACAAGACCAACAGTTTCACCAGATGCAATTGCCTTTCCGTTTCCAATTGGTTGAAAACGCCCAACTTTAATTTTTAAGCTTTTTTCTTTTGCTTGAGCTTCCGTCATTCCTACTGATGCAATTTGCGGACGGGTGTATGTGCAGCCTGGAATATTTGACCTGTTAAGCGGATGAACAGCATCTTTTTTAAACTTTCCTTCTTTTGATGCAATAAATTCAGCTACAATAACGCCTTCATGCGATGCTTTGTGTGCAAGCCAAGGACCCTGAGTAACATCGCCAATTGCATAAATTCCCTCAATGTTTGTTTGAAGGTAGCCGTCAACTTTGATGCAATTGCGGTCGTCCTTTATGATTTTGCATTCTTCAAGACCAATATTTTCAACATTTGGAACAACTCCAACTGCCATAATGACCTTTTCAAATTCCTCAGATTTCCCATTGAAGTGGACGATTACCGAGTCTTTTTTCTTGTCGAACTTTTCAAGCTTTACATCTGTGAAAATCTTCATTCCTTGCAATTCAAATTCTTTTTTTGCAATTTTGGAAATTTCTTCGTCTTCAACCGGCAAAATGCGTGAAAGTGCTTCAAGAATTGTTACTTGACTGCCCATGTTTTGAAAAAATGACGCAAATTCACAACCAATAGCACCAGAGCCAACAATTGCAATGTTTTTCGGCAATTTTTCTTGCACCATTGCCTCTTTATATGTGATTACAAGCTGACCATCAGGTTCAAAACCTTTAAGAATTCTAGCCCTTGCACCAGTTGCAATAACGATGTGTTTTGCGGATATTTCCTCAATTTTTTTACCATCTTTGGAAATTTCAACCCTGCTTTTTCCCAAAATTTTCCCATATCCATTGATAACATCGACCTTATTTTTTTTCATAAGCCCCGAAATGCCGCCAGAAAGTTGATTTGCAACCTTGCGAGAACGAGCCACAACCTCCTTGAAGTCAAAGGAAATTTCCTTTGCGGAAAAGCCAAATTCTGAAAGATGTTTCAATTTATAGTTCAATTCGCTTGCTTTTAACAGTGCTTTTGTTGGAATGCAACCCCAGTTTAAGCAAATTCCACCAAGATGTTTGTCCTCAACAATGCCAACTTTTAAGCCCAATTGTGAAGCACGAATTGCGGAGACATATCCACCCGGACCCGCACCAATAATTATAACATCGTAATTTTTCATATATCCAAACTATTTTCAAGTTTATAAAATAAAGATTTATTTTTTCAAGTGTTATTTTATCCTACTCTTAGGAACTGACAAATTTCTATCGACCATAAACCAAATCTTCTAAATTCTTGTTAACTATGAACTGCGGAATCGCACTTGAAACATTTGTACTAAGTGACTTTGCTGAAAGCGGGCGTTGTAATTGTGAAGAGTTTCCACCATTAGACTTGCCGATATCTTCGTCAATTACTTTCTTTTTTTCGCATTCGTTGTAAGCTATAACCAATATTGCTATTACTGACGTGGCAAGAAGAGATGTCACGATTATAATTGCTATTGAAGAGTCGTCGATATTCGCTGCATTGGAATCCTGTGCTGTTGAGCCCGTTCCTGTTGTTTGTGTTTGTGGTGTTGTTGAGCCCGTTCCTGTTGTTTGTGTTTGTGG
>CANKQN010000028.1 GCA_947485035.1 Rickettsiales bacterium
ATTGCAGTTTGCGGTCTTTTGGTGGCGCTATTTTTCACGATTGTATTTGCCGGTTCCTTCGGAAGAGCAACTTCTATGTGAATTTTTGCGATATCTTTAGTGCCCTTCGGAAGAGCAACTTCTATCGGAGTTGTTGCGATATCAACAAATAAAACATCATCTGCCTCCTTACTAATCATTGACCTAGAGGCAACAACAACTGAAACATCATTTGCACGCTGTGCAATATCCCTTGCTTTCGCCTTCCGTTCATTGGCGTAAACATCCCTCATTGTGTTACGTATTTTTACAACCTCCGACTTCTCAACCTCCGACTTCTCAACCTTCTTGCGTTGTCCAGCCTTTTTAACACGCACATGGTCTGGTTTAATGCTAACGGGCCGAATGGAGCTCTCAGCCTTTTCAACACGCACATGGCCTGGTTTAATAACGGGCTGAATGGAGCTCTCAACCTTTTCACCATCACCCGCAATACTCTTCACAAGCCCTTTATACAAATCCCTCTCGCTATTTGAGAGCCTGTCATTGAAGTCTTTGTGCTCATCACAAACAAACTCAATCCACGAACTCTCCTCTAACGGTTGATTTGCTTGATACTTCATTTCCACCTCCCAAGCTTGGTCCACGAGCTTTCTTTTTTCTGCAATACTATCATTTGCACTTCTTTGGCTAATCATCGACCTAGAGGCAACAACAACTGAATCTGCGTTCAAATGCGATTTCTTCTCATTGTGAAGTAAAGGTGAGTGCAAATGCACCTGACTTTTACTCTTGGCTAATGGCTGTGTGTATTTAATGTTCGCACTCTTTATGTCATTTGCTATTTGCTGATCTTCCTGCTTCGTAATCTCCAACGCTTCCTGCTCATTAGCACCAAGATCAACTGATAACCTTTCGGCATGGTTGTGGATATTGTTTGAAGGCGGTTGATTATTGGCATCTTGAACATATTTCCCATATACAGCATATGCCTGTTCCAACACCGGATCTATCTCAACCCATCGACTTTTGCGCACTTCTTTTTGCAACTTATTGTCAATATAAAATCTGCCTTTATAATGCTGCTTCTCATCGTCATCTTGCTGCTTCTCATTTTTATTTTCCTTCTGGCCAGAAGTCCCAAAAATTTTAAGCGCCTCCCTTACAACACTATCGTATGTAAGTGTTTCACCGAGAAAAGAATTGCCGAGATTTTCAGCCTCTTGTTTCATAATCTCCAACGCTTTCTGCTTCATAATCTCCAACTCTTTCTGCTCATTAGCATCAATATCCCTCTTTTCGTGTCGATAATATTGCTGATTTTGCTTTATTATTGAACGATGGTTCGTCGCATCAAGATCAACTGATAACCTTTCGGCAGGGTTGTAGCTATTGTTTGAAGGCGAATTGGGTTTGATTCTGTATCCATTCTGCAATTTCTTGCTTACAGCCTTTACCACCTCAGCTTGAACTTCTTTGCTTGATTTTTTTGCTATAATTTGCCCCTTATTTTTTCCTAAGAGTGATTTAAAAAATTGCTGCATGCTAATATAAAATAATTAATATTTAATATTAGCACAAAAATTGCCACAATGCAAGTAATTTTATTTACCCATTATTCACTTCACTCCAACCAATTTTGGAAAGGAACGCTTCATAAGTTCCTTCAAACACAAATGTTTTTCCACCATCAAAAATTACCAATTTGTTTGCAATGTTTTTAAGGAAGTGTTCGTCGTGTGTAACCATTACAACGGCACCTTGAAATTCCTGAATTGCTTCCATCAAGCTTTCGCAGGATTCAATATCAAAGTGGTTTGTTGGTTCATCAAGAAGGAGTAAATTTGAAGACGACAGAAGAATCTTCCCAAGCATAACGCGAGATTTCTCCCCACCAGAAAGAACGGAAATCTTTTTGTGGGCAAGGTCTCCGGAAAACATCATTTGCGCACAAATTCTTCGAACGGTGGAATATTCTATCGGCTTTTCAGATTCCACCGTCTCCATTTCCTGACAAATCGTGTTATCAGGGTGAAGGTGGTCAATATTCGTTTGCCCAAAATATCCACATTGAACCTTGTTATTCACAACAATCGTGCCTTCAATTGGCTTAAGTTCGTCGTAAATTAGTTTCATCAATGTTGATTTACCATTGCCGTTTTTCCCGATAATGCAGATTTTATCACCGTGATTCACACTGAAACTTAGGTTGCTCATCAAAACTTTTTCAGGGTCAAAATAAAATTTCAGCTTGTTCACTTCCACCATATTGCCACCCGAACCATATGGAACATAAGTGAATTTGAAATTCAGACTATCAAGTTTTGTCAAGGCTGGTCTTTCTTCTTGTTTATCCAATTGTTTTTGACGAGACTGTGCCGCAGCAGCTTTTGAAGCCTTTGCCCCGAATCGTTTAATCCATTCTTCGGTTTCTTTGCGTTTTTCCTCTTCTTTTATGCGAGTCTTTTCGTAAATTTCTTCCTCCATATCAATTTGTTCGCGAATTTTACCCGTTGATCCACGAATTTTACGGAACTTTCCACGGTGAATAATTACTGTGTGAGAAATTACGCTGTCCATAAAGGCTCTGTCGTGTGTAATTAGCACCAATTCGCCCTTCCATTTCTTCAAGAAACCTTCAAGCCAACGAATTGCGTAAATATCCAAATAGTTCGTCGGTTCATCTAAAAGTAAAATATCAGGCTCTTGCAATAAAATTTTTGCTAGGTTAATTTTCACTTGATTCCCACCTGAAAAGGTGTTTGGATCTTGCAACATGTTTTCCTCTGTAAAACCAAGCCCAAGAAGAATTTTTTCGCCTTTCCACTCCTCCCATTCACGCTCTGGTGGAAGGATTTGCGTAACTTCTTCCAAAACTGTCTGCTTTGTGAAGTGAATATGTTGGTTTAAATAACCTATGGTATAAGCTTCATCGTATTCAATTGTTCCAGAATCTGGTTGCTGTTCACGAAGAAGAAGTTTAAAAAATGTACTTTTCCCACTTCCATTTCTTCCAATCAGGCCGATTTTCTCACGCGGGTTGATCGTTAAATTTACTGAATCAAAAAGGACTCTTCCGCCAAATTCGATTGACGCATCTTGAATTGTAATTATACAGAACGGGAAAAATTATTAAATATTGTTTATTGAATAAAAAAATTAAATTGCAAGATTAAATTACAATAAATCAATTTCAATACTCATGCCTCTTAACGACGGAATACACACTGATACCAATAATTGCCGCACCGATAATGGTCAACATTTTCACATTAGCACCAAAAACGACGATATCCATAACCAAGAACATCAAAAACCGAACAAATTCCATCGAATTTACCAAATATCCCTTACTCACCTGATAAGCCTTCATTGAAAAATATTGCGATGCAACAGAAAGCAAACCAAGATATAATATGGGAGTTATAACATCTTTTGGAAGTTCAATATTCCCAAAATAAACCATCATTCCCGTGAAAATGACTGAATAAATTGTGATGTAATAAAGCGAAATGTTAATCCTCACCTTCTTTTCCGCAATAAATTTATTCAATGTCGAAGCAATTCCCCAGAACATCACACACACAACTGCTAAAAGATAATATTTATTAAATTCGTGAATGTATGGTTCAAGAATTATCACAACGCCAACAACGGCAACAATTTTGGCTATCCACGCATGTTTTGGAATTTTTTCTTTCAGAAAAATCACAAGCATTATGTTTGAAATAAATGGGGCAAGAAAACCAATAGTCATTGCTATGTGCATTGGCATATGGTTATAGACTATCGGCCACAGAAATGTTCCAACCGTGAAACAAATGGCACGAAGAATCATTACCCACTGCGGGAGATTTTCAACAAAATGCTTGGGGCTCTTCTTTAATGTAACCAAAATGAACGGCAAAATGATGATTAACGCTGAAATATGGCGAAAAAATGAAGCAATTTCAGGGGTAATCATTTCCTTATTCACCATAATTTTAATTGCTACAACAAGAATTACATTGAAAAACGATGCCATTATGTTAAAAAACAACGCCTTACCCATTAAAAATAAAAAAAGAAATAATCTTCTTGAAACTTAGCAAAATGCAAATGTCAATTAATAATTGAACTTGTTGAATTTCAAATGACGGAGGCGGATTTCATTCAAAACTATTTACACCCTCTTACAAACGGCAATAAATTTGCACGAAATCTTAACGACGACATTGCACAAATTGGTGATATTATTGCGAATACGGATACAACCATTGAAGGTGTTCACATTCTGGAAAACCTTCCCGCAAACTTTATTGCATATAAGGCGATGGCACGCAGTGTTTCGGATATTTTCGCCAAAAATGGAAAACCAATCGGATACTTCCTCAACCTTATATTCCCTAAAACATTTCAACGCTTTGAAGAGTTGATGCAAGGTTTTTCCAATTTCAACAAACGGCACAAAATTGACCTTCTTGGTGGCGATACATCCACGCACAATGCGGAAAATATAATTATTGTTGTAACGGTTTTGGCAGAATCTGAAAATTCACCAAAAAGAAGCGATGCAAAAATTGGCGATGGAATTTTCATAACAAAGAAAGTTGGAGAAGCTTTTTTTGGATATTCCAAAATTCTTGAATTTCAGAAAAATAAAAAAAAAATTAATTTTGATGACCCGCAAATTCGAGAATATCTTTGCCCTTCGCTTGTTACGATTTCAGATTTTTCAAAAATCAATGCAAGTATGGATATTTCTGATGGCATTCTTGACGATTCACGCAAAATGGCAAAAGCTTCAAACTGTTGTTTTGAGATTGATTTCAACGCCATTCCACACTGTGGAGAATTAAACAAAAACTCCCTGAAATTTGGTGATGATTACAACATTTTAGTAACATCACAAGAAGAATTTCTTCAAAATTTTACAAAAATTGGCACGGTTAAAAACGGAACGGGAGTTATTTTAAAGAACTGCCCGTTTGCTTTTGATTATGAAGGTTTTGATCATTTTACAAATTCGTAGAACGACTTCCAATCTTTTCACCAGTGTAAAGTTGACGCGGACGCGAAATTTTCCTTGGTTCGCTGTAAAATTCATACATTTGCGCAGACCACCCCGCAACCCTTGCTGCAGCAAACATTACTGTGAAAAATTGTGTCGGAACATCAAGTGCTTTGTAAATAATTCCCGAATAGAAATCAACATTTGGGAAAAGTTTGCGAGAAGTGAAGTATTCGTCTGCCATTGCTTGTTTTTCAAGTTCGCGGGCAATAAACAGTTTGTCCTTATCGCCCAAATGTTGAAATGTTTCAAGAACAACATCGCAAGTGTTTTTGATTAACTTGGCGCGTGGGTCGTAATTTTTATAAACCCTGTGTCCAAAACCCATAAGTTTGCCTTCTTTGTTTTTCACTTTTTCAAGAAACGCAGACACCTCTTCAACGGACTGTATTCCTTCAAGCATATTAACAACAGCTTCGTTTGCTCCACCGTGAAGCGGTCCCCATAAAGCAGCAACCCCCGCAACAACGGAAGCGTAAGGGTTCACTTCTGTTGAAGCGACCATTCTGACTGTTGAAGTTGAAGCGTTTTGTTCGTGGTCCGCATGAAGAACGAACAGTGTATTAAACACATTTTCTACAAGCTTTTTGTTTGAACGGAAGTGTTCTTCGTCAAATAAATTCAGGCAAATTGTTTCGGTGAAGTGTGGTGTCATTTTAATTTCCAAACTTTTCCCTTTAATGAAGCGATATGTTATAATTACACACGCAAGAAATTCACCAACAAGTTTGATTAAAGTTTTACGAACAAGAGTGGAATCTGTTGGGTTCCAGTTTGAACAATTCTTCGCAGCAACATTTGAAAACGCTGCCATAACAATTGCCATTGGGTGGTCGGTTTTCTTGAACGATGATATTATCGATTTCGTAACATCGTCAATTTTCATGTTATCAAGTGCCGTTTTTTTGAATTGCTCAAATTCTTCCAATGATTCATCGTGGTTTTTTCCTGTGAATAAAAGGAAAAATGTTTCAAGAAATGTTCTGTGCCCCGCAAGCTCTTCAATTGCGTAGCCTCTGTGTGCTAAAATTCCTTTGTCGCCGTCAATGAATGTAATGTTTGAATGGCAAGATGCTGTTGAAACAAAAGCTGGATCGAATGTATAAAGATTCAACTCCTTTTCAAAAGTGCTAATATCAACACAATCCGCACCTTCAGTTCCATGAAGAACTGGAAGTTCAAGTTCTTTATTGCCATAAATAACTTTCATTTTATCAATTTTTTCCATATACTCCTTTAATAATTATTAATCAGTGTTGAATGTTTGCCTCAAAGAAATTCCAGTTAATCAGTTCTTCAACGAAGGTTTTCAGGTAATCTGGGCGTTTGTTGCGGTAATCGATGTAATAAGCATGTTCCCAGACATCAATTGTGATAACAGGCACAAGGTTTTCGTTTGTTAATGGAGTTTGTGCGTTGCCCGTTTTTGTAATTTCAAGACCGCCAGTTTTTTTGTTCAAAACAACCCAAGCCCAACCTGAACCAAATTGCGTTGTGCCAGCATCAATCAATTTCGCTTGAAATTCTTCAAGAGTCGTAAATGAGTTTTCGATCAACTTTTTAGCAGGCGAAGAAATGCGTTTTGTTCCACCGCTCTTTTGCATTGAATGCCATAAAAAGGCGTGGTTCCAAATTTGAGCAGCATTATTAAAAATTGCCGCTTTGCCATCTTTTTCCGATTTCACAATAATTTCCTTCAATGTAAGGGATTGATACTCCGTTCCTTCAACAAGCTCGTTAAGTTTCACAACATAAGCATTGTGGTGTTTTTTGTGGTGGAAATCAAAAGATTCCTTTGTTAGGATTGGGGAAAGGGAATCATCAGCGAATGGAAGTTCTGGAAGGGAAAATGGGAATTTTGCATTTTCAAGCAATTTAATTGAAGCATTTGGCATTTTTCACGCATAAATTATAAATTTATTTACAATTCTTCGTTTTTGGTTGTCAAGGGTTTTTTGTTGGGATAAGGCTACTTTTCCAACTTCTTTTCAACCCAATCCATTAGGCGTCTTTTGCAGAAATTAACTAAATCAGAAATGTTAGTAATATCCAACGCTTTTGCCTCTTCCCAAACTTCGTCCTTCTTGATGGAACTTAAAAAATCATAACCATATGGAGTTATGTCGATACTCCAAAAACCATAAACACAATCACAGCCATTCATAAAGCTTATTTTTGTACCTTCTTCGAATATTAAACCAGCGTCTATGCAATATTTAATATGCTTAGCCACCACACTTTTATTGCTTAATTGATTTTCCTTGCGATAAAATGACGGCTCTTGTAGTTTGGCGTTCTCAAAAATCCAATCTTCATTTTGCCTAGACCAATAACCATCTTCCACGCTGGTCATTATTTGTTTTATAAGTTCGATATCAAGTTTCATTTGCGAATAGATAATTATTTTATATATAATGCGTGTTATTTATAATTCAAGCCCATTCCCTCCCCCTTCAAAATAAATTGACTTATTAAAAATAATGGTATTTATTCGATATATCAAAATTTTGTCACGGGTAAATGCTGAACATGGAAGCAAGAATTTTAGAACTGAAAAAACAAAAAAACGCAATAATTCTTGCACATTATTACCAAGATTCCGAAATTCAAGACATCGCCGATTTCATTGGGGATTCCCTTGAACTTTCCAAGAAGGCTGCGGCATCAAGTGCGGAGGTTATCGTTTTTGCGGGTGTGAGGTTTATGTCCGAAGTTGCAAAAATTCTTAACCCAAAGGCAACGGTTCTAATTCCAGATGTCAATGCCGGCTGTTCTCTTGAAGATTCCTGCAAAGCAGAAGATTTAGCCAAATTCAAGGAACAAAACCCAGAACATATTGTTGTAAGTTATATAAACTGTTCAACGCAAGTTAAGGCACTTTCAGATATCATCTGCACATCTTCCAATGCGGAGCGAATAATAAAATCCATTCCACAGGATAAACCAATTCTTTTTGCCCCAGACCGCCACCTTGGCAACTATCTTCAAAAAATTACAGGCAGAAAAATGACACTATGGCAAGGTTCTTGCATGGTTCACGAACGGTTTTCGGAAAAGAACCTTATGCAGTTGAAAACTCAAAATCCTGATGCTCAAATAATTGCACACCCTGAATGCCCTGAATCGCTTTTGAAATATGCGCATTTCATTGGCTCAACTTCAAAGTTGCTTGAATTTTCAACAAATGGGAATGGCAAGGATAGCAACGGCAAGTTTATTGTGTTGACAGAACACGGAATTATTCACCAAATGCAAAAAGCAAACCCAAAAGCGGAATTTATTACAGTTCCATATTTAGAGCGTGACGGAATTTCCTGCATAAACTGCAACGCATGCCCTTATATGAAAATGAATACTATGGAAAAAATTCTTGATTGCCTTGAAAACAATTCAAACGAAATAATCATTTCTGAAGATCTGCGACTTCAAGCAAAAAAACCACTTGATGCCATGCTTAAAATATAATGAATATGCACCGGGTGTTAAGTTTGCTATTTGCAACCGTTCTTGTAGTCTTTCAACCAATTGCTTTTGGTAAAGAGCTTCCACAGGAATTGCCAGACCCTCTTGCAAAAATTACCGCAGAAAAAGAGGCAGAAAAAAGAGGAAAAAAAACACCAATGACTAAAGAAGAACGCCTTAACGCAAAGAAAAATGCTAGCTCGAACCAAAACGACAATACAAAAAGCGACAATGCTAACGATGGTGGAAACGACAATGTAAATGACGAGGAAAAAGCTCCCACACTTGAAAAGAAAATTATTGGCAAGGTTGGAAAGTGGACAGCATTGCGGGCGAACCCTAAGGGCAAAATTGTGTGCTATGCTGTGCTTTATGCGGATAAGACTACCACGAATACGACTAACAACACAAAAGAAAAGCCATATATTTCAATTCATTATTTTTCCGAAGGCAGAATAAGGTTTTCGGCGTTTGTTGGTCATGAAATTCTGGCGGATAGTAGTGTTAATGTCAGCATTGACTCTGTTCAACGCACACTTAATTCATACGGCATGTTTGCAATTTCCAGCAGCTCACAACAAGAAGACGAATTTTTTACGGCACTTAGCGATGCGGAAAAAATGCTGGTGAGGTCTGAAGGTGAAAATTACTCGTATGCTATTAATTTTTACGATGTGCGGGATTTCTCCGCCATTTTCCAAATTCTGCGTGCCAACTGCGATTTCAACATAAACAATAGCTCATTCAAAGGACTAGTTCCAACAAAAAAAGATTTGAAGAAGTTATGATTTCGTGGAAAAATGGTAGCAAAGGTGGGAATTGAACCCACGACCAAAGGATTATGATTCCTCTACTCTAACCGCTGAGCTACTTTGCCATAATTCCATCAGAAACCACCTTCTGAAATAAAATTTTATTTGTCAAGGGTTTTTTGTGAGTACGATATAACCTATATTCACTCCGCCAACAATCTTTGCTTTTGTGCCATCTATGTTATAGTGGTGCGTTTGACCAGGTAAAGTGTAGATTTTTTTTGTACCATCTTCATTTTGGTCAAAAATAAATTCATAACCTTCGGGGGCGGTTGGGAG
>CANKQN010000029.1 GCA_947485035.1 Rickettsiales bacterium
ATTGAGGAAGTTGCTGGTGTGAAATCTTTAAAATTAATGGAAGAATTTCTTGATATAATCAAGAGTCTCCCCTAATTTTTACACGAAACTCTCTGCGCAGCTCCCCAAGAAACTCACGCGCAAAAGCACTGTAATATAAATCCTGAGTATTATTTCGAGACGCCACCACATCGTTTTCATCAATTTGTCCCGTGAATTTTGTGTCAGAGTTAACCCTCACAATAACTCCAATTTTTTGATCACCCTCGCCAGATATATAATAGAAAACATCGCCAATTTTATGATTGAAAATATCTGCGTGACCATCGCCAACGCTGATGCTTTTTCTTTCAATAATTCCGTGCGTTGAGTAGGAATCAAGATGTGATTTTGTCGACTGCACCTGCCCCACAATCCTTTTTGCAGAATTATGTAGCTCTTCAAGTTTTTGATTTTCAACATACATTGATATCACTTGACCGCGAACTTCGTCGAGCGTTTTTGTGCGAAGTGGCTCAATTCTATTTTGCTGATACACTGCATAAGAGCATGTTTTTGCGTCAATCATCACAATATTTCCGTATTGAGTGTCCGAATTATTTATTATTCCATCCCTGAATTTATCGTCAATTTGTACGGGTAAATTCGTATTGACATCAAACGCTAATCCGGTTTGTGCATCTATACGCATTTGAGTGCTAAGCGGAAAACCATACTTCAACGCGACCGCTTCAAATGATGCACCTGAGTTCAATTCTTGCTTAATTTTTTCGATGTAAATGTTCACATTCGAGCACTTTCTTTGCATAGCAAGCTCCTGTGCTTGCGTGCCACTCTCCGTGAATCGTGTTGGCTCACTTACTTTCAAAACCTGTACAACGAAGTGTTTTTTCCCATCGGAAATAATATCAGTAACACCGCCAGCAGTACGATTTAAAATTGCGTGCAAAATTGCTTTATTTTCTATTTTTTCAGAATTCGTGTCTACACCATTGACCTTGACGCCTTGCTTTTTCATAGCGTCCACAACGGAATTTAACGATATCCCCTGCTTTTTTACGATCGACTGTGCTGTGATGGCCGACTTCATATCGCCAAAATCCGCAAGATAAAAATCCACAATACTACCAGCAAAGCTGTCGTTATAATAGCTTAAAAGCTCTTGCGAACTTGCGGAAAATACATTAACGTTATCTTTGATGTAGTCATCGATATACGAAATTGAGACAAAATGTTGCGGTTTTTGGACGAAATTTTTCTTTTGCTGATCGTATAATTTCTTTAGTGCAGTCTCGGAAATTTGCACGGTAGAATTTGGAATTATTGTAAGAGTTTCAATATTGCGAATTTTTTTCTGTGCAATTGCGTATTTGGATGCAAATGTTGTGCTTTGAAGTTTTGTCGCAGATATCACTTGCTCAAAAATGGCTTGCTCAACTTGTGGCACTTGGTTGTTAATAAAATCGTATTCAGAAGTATTTATATATTTTAAATATTGCGACATATACTCCGGCGAAAATTTACCGTCTTTTTGGAAAAAAGGCAGGCTTTTGATGTGAATCGCAACCGTTTTATGCGTCACTTTTATTCCATTTTCCGTTAAAAATTTGTGAATAACCACACGGTTCACCATTTCATTCAAAACCATGCTGAAAAATTGCTTGCTTTCAACAAAATTTGAAGCCTGAGTATAGACCTCCTTGTTTGCAGTAGCACCAGACATAATTTCGCTTCTTCTTGCATTGGAATATTGACTGAATTCTTGCTGAGTAATTTTCACACCATCAATACTGGCGATATATGACTGCGATGTTGTTAAAACCTCATAAATTCCAAGAAAGGCAAAGCTTCCAACCACAAGTCCGATTATTGAATATTTAAGATACTTCGAAACATTGTCATTCCAATTGAACATAGAGCAAAAAACGATTACACTCACTTAACACTTGAAAGGGAAAAGTCAAATAAAATTATAAGTTTTCACAATGCCAAAATGCAAAAAACTACTTTTTCATGTGCCTTGCCCTTAAATTGATTCTATGTTTTTTCTTTGGCACAAATAAACACAGAAGGTGAATTAAAAATTGAGGATATCTCCGCTTGAATGATTCAAGCTTGCTGGTGGGTGGGTTAAGGTGTGAATATCCGTGATACAACTGCCTTATGTCTCGCACTAAATTTGTTCCTGATAGTAGTATTTTGTTTGGAACATTTTTATCAGTTTCCACAATTGGCGAAAGGATATCTGACCAAAAATATGGGTTAAAGTAGTCGTTATAAACATTTGTGAATGTGTGTAATCCAAAATTGCAGTCAATATCAAACAAAGGCTTGCGAAGGTATTCAATATCTTTTTTTGAAAAACCGTGCTTCATAAAGAACACTTGACGATATTCCAATAACTTTTGTAATTTTACTTGATGCAAGAAGGTAGTAAGTTGGGATATCGCTTAGCTTTTCAATAAATTTGGAATTTGCTATATATTTTTCAATTTCAGCGCTATACTCTGCACTTGGGTGAGGAGCGTAGTATACTTTTTCGTAAGTTTGCGAAAGTTCTTTTAACCTTTCCTTAAAGTTCAAAATGTTTAAATATACGCCATCTTTTTCGATTGCTTGGTCTTTCAATGTTTGTCCAGCAAATAAAACGGAGTTCTCTTTTAGGCGTGAGTCATTAAAAACTTTACTTTCATTTATGCGTATTTTCCAATAATTTGCGAATAAATATAGCTGTTCTTCATGAACTTTATAGGCTTGTATTTTATCGAAAATATCCTTGTTATTTGTGTTAATCATAAGAATGAGGTCGTCAAATAGCTTGTAAGAGCCAATCCAGAAATTAATAAAATTAATGTTTAGCGAAGTGAAAATGCTTCTTAAATCTGCACCAATTTCAACGCCCATAACAAGGGTTTTATCGTTTATGAACTGTTTCAAATACTCAATTGATTCATTAGATATCGCCGATTTATCGCATTGATTATAAGATTTCGCAATATTTGTTATGCCACTTAATTTAAAAAATTTATTTCTATCAAAACCAACATCACTTAATTTCAGAATCTTGATGTTCGTTGATTTTTCGATCAAACCACTGAACAAGTTAATTATCCAAAGGTGATTTGTTCTAGTGTTCGATTCGTCATGAAGAAGAAAATCTACTGTAGAAATTATATTTTTTATCATGATTTTAGGTGTAAATATGGCGGGAAGGGTGGGATTCGAACCCACGGTAGGTTGCCCTACGCTGGTTTTCAAGACCAGTGCTTTAGACCACTCAGCCACCTGCCCGCTATAAAATTCAATTAAACCAATAAAAGCAATTGTCAAGTATTATTTGCCTAAATATTAAGAAATTTTTCCACCTGCAATTCCATCATCTATTTCCACGCCCATTAAGTAGTTGAGAGTCAGGCTGTTTAGAATTTTGCTGCTTTTCTGCATGAATAGCAAGTATTTGCAAACCTACTATGCGCATAAACTTCGGGCAATGGCTGTATAGGGTGGTCGATATTTAAAATGACCATTTGCAAGTTTATTGTATCAAAAGTAATATGCACACTTTTGATACAACCTCAATTTCGTCTGATTTCGAAGTAAAAACGGATTATGAAAAATATTGATTTGTTTCAAGTTTGGGTTTTTTTGACAATGATATATAGAAAAAATTCACAGATTTGATGTTTAAGAGAAAAATCTTGACAATGCAAAACAGGCAGACATTGAATGATTTAAGTATTTTTAATGGCAATATGCTCAAAATTCGTTTTTTTGCTCTATCAATATCAGCTGCATATTTGCTTTTAATCGCCGTCCAAAACAACCATGGAATCGACATAACTTTACCACTAATTCATAGGTTTTTCAATGTGCCACTATTCATCATAATCCTTACTTCAATTGCGTTTGGAATAACTTTGCAATTCATTACATCGCTTTCTCCAATTCAAAAAAAGAAGAAGAAATAATGGGACAAATTTTTGGAATTGGAACGGATATTGTCGAAAAATCACGCTTCGAATATATAAATATCGAAAAACTTGCGAAACGAATACTTACGCATTATGAGTTGCTAGAATTTGAAAATGCAAAAGATAAAAAACATTTTTTAGCAAAGAAATTTTCGATAAAAGAGTCAATCTCAAAAGCTTTTGGCGTTGGAATCGGTGCAAGACTTTCGTTTCTAGACATGGAAACATCGCATGATTCCAAAGGTAAGCCCGTGTGTGAAATCAAAAATAATAGATCTTTTGCAATAACGCACTCAAAAGTTTGTGTTCACATAACAAGTAGTGACACAAAAACTTTGATAATTACGCATTGTGTCGTTGAAGTTACTTAATTTCTCTTAAAAATTCTACCACGAGTAAGGTCGTATTTACTGATTTCAACCGACACCTTATCTCCTTGAACTATTTTAATTCTGAATTTTTTCAATTTTCCAGAACCCTTAGCAAGTATTTTGTGACCGTTTGCAAGCTCAACCCTGAATGTGAAATCTGGTAGTACTTCATAAACAACACCTTCTGCAACAATTAATTCTTCCTTATCTGACATTTTATATAATTAAATTACTCGGAATCATCCGTTGTTTCACCGATAACATCAGCCATGTCACCATCAAATAAACCAAGGTTAGCACGCACTTTATCAGAAATTCTATTCATAATTTCAACATTTTCTATGATAAATTTCTTTGCGTTATCCCTTCCTTGACCAATTTTGGTGCCTTCAAAAGCATACCACGAACCCGACTTCTCAACAACATCAAGTTTTGTTGCAAGGTCAATAAGTTCGCCAGTTTTTGAGAATCCTTCGCCGTAGATAACCTCTAAAACGACAGTTTTAAACGGTGGAGCAACCTTGTTTTTGACAATTTTAATTTTCACCATATTGCCGTATTGGTCTTCGCCTTTTGCAAGTTTTTCAGCTTTGCGAACCTCGATACGCACAGAGGCATAGAATTTCAAGGCATTTCCGCCAGATGTAACCTCCGGATTTCCCATAACAAATCCAATTTTCATACGAATTTGGTTGATGAAAATCAATACGCAGTTTGTTTTTGAGACAATACCTGTCAATTTTCTAAGTGCTTTACTCATCAATCTAGCTTGCAATCCCATTTGCTGATCACCCATTTCTCCATCAATTTCCGCCTTTGGAACAAGAGCTGCGACTGAATCAAGAACGATTAAATCCAATGCACCAGAGCGTGCAAGAGTTTCAATGATATCGAATGCCTGCTCAGCATTGTCCGGCTGTGAAATTATTAAATCTTCAAGATTAATCCCCAAAGCTTTTGCGTAGATTGGATCGAATGCGTGTTCAACATCGATAAAGGCACATTTTGCACCTTTTGTCTTTTGCGTTTCCGCAATCGCATGAAGTGCCAATGTTGTTTTACCAGAAGACTCATTTCCATAAATCTCAATCATTCTTCCACGAGGAAAACCACCTATTCCTAAGGCTTTATCGAGAGTTATGAAACCAGTTGGAAGTGCTTGAACATCAGACATTCCTGTGTGTGATGTCATAATTGAGCCTTTTCCGAAGGACTTTTCGATCGAACTAATTGCTGCAGCCAGTGCTTTTTCTTTATTGTCGTTCATATGAATTCTTTATATTAAGCATTTTAAATTGTTTGCAATAAATTATTTGTCAAGTTTTTTTCAATATTGACGAATTTTTGATATTATTTTTTTTCTGATTCAATTTTCGAAGGCTCGTTTTTTGAAGTTTCAAGTTCATTAAACAAATCTTTCATAGAATTCTCAGTTTGCGAAATTGTTTTCTGTGTAACACCAAAATCTTTCATACCCTTTACAAGATCGTCCGCCATTGACACAAGATACTCCTTAACAGCAGCAGATTCGATTACCATTTGAATATATAGCGTTCCGTCTGATGGACTTTGGTAGATATTTTTGCGTTTTGCACCTGAAATTGGAACATCTTTTACGATGCTTTTTGTTGCCTGTGCGAAGTATTGGTCAACTGCTTCGGAGTTTTTTGAATCAGTTGAAACACCGGCGCGACGCATTGATTCCTTTGTTATTCTTGAAACGGAAGTTTGAATTTGTGCTGCCATATTTGCAACAGCATCAGATTCCGCTTGTGCTATTTGCATTTTAATTCCACCAGCAGTTTTTGGAGCAATTCCAACTGAGGCAATTTTTCCTTCAATTGAAGGGTCAATTACCCATTCTGGAAGGTTTAATTGCGTTAACTTTCCTGTGTCTTGAAAAGATTTTTCCTGAGAATTTTTCGGTGTTCCGCAGGCTTGCAAAAGAGAAATTGAGGCAAGAAGCATTATGCTGATTTTTTTCATAGTAAATACTAATCATTTTTTTGATACACAAACTATTTTTTTTATTTTGCAAGTTTTTTTTAATAAAAGTTGGATTTGATGTGAGTAAAATATTGCATGCATATTATACTCCATGAAATTGGTGTGCTATATTGTGCAATAATTTCTTGACAATATAAATTATCAGCGAGTAGATACCCTCAAATTATTCACGATACAAATGTTGAAATTTTTAGTCCCTTGCGTCCTTGCATTTTCAAATTATGCCTTTTCTGCTGATAAAATCGTCGGAATTGTTATGTCTCGAACCGATTCCATTCCAACAAACGATGTTTCGGTGATGGATGTTGCAGGCAGACACGGTAAATATTTCGTTCGTGAACATTACGCAAACGCCCTGAAACAGCATTGCAAGGGTGTGCATGTTTTATTTCTTGATCCAAACCCCGAAAGCATCAAAAAATACGCTTCAATAATCGACGGACTGATAATTCCGGGCAACAACCCTGATATTAATCCAGAACTTTACGGTGAAAAGCCAATAATGAAACTTACTACAGAAAAATATCGCAACGAATTTGAAATGGGCTTGATACAAGCTCTTGCAAAAATGCAAAAACCTATACTTGGAATTTGCGGGGGACATCAAATAATTAACGTAACATTTGGCGGAACTCTTTGGCAAGACATTCCATCGCAAGTGAAAAAAGATATAAAACACAGCA
The DNA here is from genome assembly GCA_947485035.1 of Rickettsiales bacterium. GTDB lineage: Bacteria > Pseudomonadota > Alphaproteobacteria > Rickettsiales > Deianiraeaceae > CAJQOT01. The sequence continues at coordinate 7,012 of CANKQN010000029.1, forward strand.
CGGCAGATGTTGAAATTGTTTCACACGAAGTTGAAATTATGGGTGGAGTTCTTAAGGCTAATGCAGGTGGACAAAAACGCTACGCGGTAAATTCAATGCACCATCAGGCTGTGAAAAGAGTTGCAGAAGGCTTCTCGGCAATCGCACAAACTGACGACGGTGTCGTTGAAGCAATTCAAAAAAATAACTATCCATTTATGGTCGGAATTCAATGGCACCCTGAATTTCAACTTTCAAAGTATGATGTCAAACTTTTTGAATCGTTCTGCTCAGCGGTGAAAACTGAAAAAAAGAAAACCCACATTAAAGGTCACTTGGAAAATTAATTAATCGCAAATGTTCTTAAAAAAAGAAGATAGAATTTATAAAAATATTTATGGCCAAGGTTCGGTTGATTTGCAGTCCGCACTTGCAAGGGGCGATTGGCATCGTACAAAAGAATTTGTTAATATGGGCAAGGACTGTCTTATTGCGGCCGTAAAAACTTCTGGCTTGCGTGGTCGTGGTGGAGCAGGTTTTGCAACTGGCTTGAAATGGTCGTTTGTTCCGCCTCAAGAAAAGACAAAAAAACCACATTATCTTATAATAAATGCTGACGAATCCGAACCAGGAACTTGCAAAGATCGTGAAATTCTTCGTCATGAACCACATAAAATTCTTGAAGGCGCATTAATTGCTTCGCGTGCGATTGAAGCGAATGTGTGTTATATATACATCAGAGGTGAGTATGTTTATGAAGCAAATGTAATGGAAATAGCAATTACGGAAGCAAAAAATGCAGGACTTCTTGGCAAAAATGCCTGTGGTACAGGCTGGGATTTAGAAGTTTTTGTTCACAGAGGTGCTGGTGCCTACATTTGCGGAGAAGAAACTGCGATGATAGAATCAATCGAAGGGAAGAAAGGCCAGCCTCGTTTAAAGCCACCATTTCCCGCATTGATTGGTCTTTATGGCTGTCCAACTGTTGTGAACAATGTGGAATCTATCGCTTCTGTTCCTGAAATTCTACGCAGGGGTCCAGAATGGTTTGCTTCAATTGGAAGAGCAAACAACCACGGAACAAAGCTTTTTTGCGTATCTGGTCACATAAACAACCCCTGTGTTTTTGAAGAAAATATGAGCATTCCTATGAAGGATTTAATCGAAAAACACGCGGGCGGAGTGATCGGCGGCTGGGATAATCTTCTTGCAATAATTCCGGGTGGATCATCTTGTCCATTAATTCCAGCGAAAAACTGCACGAATGCAATTATGGATTATGACGGCATGCGTGATGCAGGTTCAAGCCTTGGAACTGGCGGAATGATTGTTATTGCAAAGGAAATCAACGGTAAAAAAACGGACATCGTTAAGTGTATTTCACGAATTACGAAGTTCTACAAGCATGAATCTTGCGGTCAGTGCACTCCGTGCCGCGAAGGTGTGAAATGGCTTTACGACCTAATCCACCGCATTGAACTTGGAAATTTCAAACGTAGCGAAGTTGATAAACTTGTTGAAATTACTAAAGGCATTGAAGGACACACAATCTGTGCTTTTGGAGACGCCGCCTCGTGGCCAATTCAAGCAATGGTTAAGCATTTTGGCGAGGAAATCAAACAAAGAGTCAGCGAATAATCCTCGCTCGCAAGCAAGGGTTATTCCCTTGCCTTTGCCGAATTTTATGCGGTTTATTCTGAAAATAACTCGTCAATTTTCTGGAAAATCTCATTAGTTTTGATAGAAACCGCTACAAGTCTTGGAATTAAATCTAGCAAATGTGCCTTCACTTCCTGCCAGTTGTAATCGTCCATTTGTGAAAGGAAAATCTCGTTTTCTTCTTTCATATCATACTTATACGGCGAAAAACAGTTATCCGAACAAACCCATTCAATTGGTGACTTTGAACCAATTTTGTAATCAAATGCTTCCTTTGGAATGCCTTTTAAAATGTGTTTGTCGTCCAAAATTACAAGCCCCTCCTCTTTTTTCACCTGCAATTTAATGTTCAGCTTTTCAAATCGCTTCAACGCCAGCAAGGTTGCTTCATCGTGCTGAATTTTCTGCGGAATTTCATAAAGTTCCAGCGGGAATTTCTCCGCTTCCTCATAATTCAAATGCGTTTGTGCAAGTTCACGCCCCAAGGCGGAAAGCTCACGGAAGTTTTCCAGAAGTGGAATTCGTGGCAGGTCAACTTTCAAATTCTCGCGATATTTCTCCTTATACTGCCCGCAATTCAAAACGGCGTAGCAATAATAAAAAACCTCCTCGTCGGTTACTGTTCCGTACTTTTCCTCAAAAATTTCCTTGCCAAAGGCGGTCAAATTTTGGCTTTGTGTTTCGCCGTCAAGGTAAGTGTGGAGGGGGATTGCATTAGTGCCTGCCGTCCCACTTG
>CANKQN010000030.1 GCA_947485035.1 Rickettsiales bacterium
TATGCTCAGAAGAGCAAAAGAAGCAATAAGAAAAGCAATGGAAGCAGAGGATGCTAACGTTAATAATCCTCTGCACAACAATAATAGCGATAACCTAAGTTTAAGTAGTATTGGTGCTCGAGTTAGTGAAGAAGAAAAGGAAGATTTGGATCTTTCTAAAGACCGTGGGTACCATGTGCAAAAGATTAAAGATACATTATGCAAATGGTTTCCATGCTTACAACAAGATACAGATGGCCTTGGCCATATATGAGATCTAATACTTCATGAATACGAAGGATGGACGAGATTTAACTATCCTGAAGACCGTCCTGAAGTGGTGAATCTTACAAGTTTACTTACAGAAATTGAATACTTTGCCAAAAACGCAAATGGGTATAACCCAGATTATGGATCAAAGTATTTTGTTGAAGAGTTAATGAGTGAGATGACTAAAATGCTGTATAAATACTCAGAAAGCAATCCTATATCAGAAAGCGGCGAATCGGAAAGCAGTCTATCTTCTAGCACTATTAATAACCAAAGCTTTGTATCATCAATAAATCATGCTAATATTCAACCACAAGTCCGATTCAATAATATTCAACAATCACAACTCAATTTTGGTAGCCAATACGAAGCGAGCATGAATTTGGATAACATTTCACAACAAGCACCAGTAAATAATTTTCAACAACAAGCACAAACTCTTATAAGGGATAAAGAAGCTGTTGCGTTTAACACAAGATCTCACGCACCTAACGCACCTGAACGCAAATATTACAACGGGATGTAGAATTAATCACACAAAATAATTCCCTGTGAAGCAGGCGTCGCAGAAGTTTTCACCAATGCACGCTTGTTTCAGACCATCAAGCGAAATATATTGTAAAGAATTCACACCAAGAAATTTTGCCGTTTCTTCAATGTTCATATTATTGGCGATGAGATCCTCCTTGCAAGGGGTGTCAATTCCGTAAAAACATGGGAATTTTGTAGGCGGCGAGGCAATTTTCATGTGAATTTCACTCGCCCCTGCTTCAAAAAGCATGTGAACGATTTGTTTCGAAGTTGTGCCACGAACGATGGAATCGTCTATCAAAATAATTTTTTTTCCTTTTATAACATCAATGTTTGGGGCGTGTTTCATTTGCACTTTGTTATGGCGAACTTTTTGGCTTGGGTCAATGAATGTTCTGCCAACATAATGGTTGCGAATTATACCAAATTCGAATGGAATACCTGACGCTTGTGCATACCCCATTGCAGAGGGAATTCCTGAATCCGGAACAGGAACAATAACATCTGCTTCAATATTAATGCTTTCAGAAAACAGAACCTTGCCAATGTTTTTGCGAACATCATAGACGCTTTTTCCGCCAATGTTGCTGTCGGGTCTTGCAAAGTAGACGAATTCAAATATGCAGAATTTTTCCTTAATGTCATTCAAAAAAAACTGTTTTTCCATGCCATTGTTGTATAAAAACAGAATTTCACCAGCGGCAATATCGCGAGTAACGCTTCCGCCAATTGCTGAAATTGCACAAGTTTCGGATGATATAATTTTTGCTCCGTCAAGTTCGCCAATTGAAAGCGGGCGAATTGCGTTGGAATCACGCACACCGCAAATGAAGGAATCTGTGGCAATTACTAGTGAAAATGCACCTTTGATTTGTGAAATCGCTTCAAGAATTTTTTCCTCAATTGTTGATTTTTTCGAGTGAATTATTAGTTGCAGAATGACCTCAGAATCGACTTCGGAAATAAACAGTGCATTTTCTTCAAGAAGCTTTGTTCTTAGGTGGGAATAATCGACCAAGTTTCCGTTGTGAGCAATAGCAATGTTTCCAAATGCTGTTTTGCCAAAAAACGGCTGAATGCAATTTTCAGGGTTTTCTTGTGTTTTTTCGCCAGAGGTTGAATAACGAACATGCCCAACGGAAATTTCACCTTTTAAAGAAAGAATTTCTTCTGGTTTAAATGAACGAGAAACCAAGCCTTCGTGTTTTTTCACGAAAACTTTGCCGCTTTCAAACGATGCAATGCCACACGATTCCTGCCCCCTGTGTTGAAGAGCATGAAGCCCAAGCATAGTTTTATACGATGCTTCTTTATGGTTAATTATGCCGAAAACTCCGCATTTATCTTTAAAGGATTCAATTTCGCTCATTGATATTTTAAGTATGTTGCCTGTTACTTATGTAATAACTCAAAAATAAATTCAAATGTCAACAACTTTTAATTTCGCTTGATTTTTTATTTTTTTCTACGATGTTTCATCAAAACACTTTTTTGTATGTTTAAAAAATTTCGCACAATTTCCGGTGATACCCAAAGCACGAAGCATCTTTATGCCGAACACCTGCCTTCTGCTCAGCGAAATTTGCCATCTCAAAAACTGTTTTACTACTCAAATTTTGCAAGAACACCATTTCATGTATTGTGCGTATTTGCCGTTTTTGCTCTTGTTGGAATGTTGAATATGTATTCAATTTCCCTCACAACAACGCCAATGTATTTCCATAAATTCCTTATGTTCTGGATTTTCGCCATGATACCATTCTATCTGGCAATTGTGATTAATCTTCGATATTTGCTTAAATTTTCTTATGTAATCTATGCAATATCAGTTATGGGACTTATTGCCGTTTTTGCCGTGGGCGATGTCTCAATGGGGGCAAGGCGTTGGATTGACCTTGGATTTATGAAGCTTCAACCTTCAGAATTTGCTAAAATTGGAGTAGTCTTCGCAATAGCTCGATACTATCACTTCGTGAAATCGTTCAGTTCACACAGAATGATTCACGCAATTGGCGGATTTTCCTTCGCAATATTTCCCGCATTTTTGACTATACTCCAACCAGATCTTGGCTCTGGGTTAGTCATAGCCGTTCTTGCCTGTTTAATGGTTTTTATGAATGGAATAAGGTGGCGTTGGCTTTTAATTGCCTTAACTGGACTCATGATTGCCATGCCATTTGCTTGGAATCAAATGCACGACTACCAAAGGGACCGAATTTTCACATTTCTTGACCCAGAAAAAGACCCAAAAGGTGCGGGATACAATGTTATTCAGTCAAAAATTGCGATTGGTTCCGGTGGTTTTTTTGGCAAGGGATACCTTAAAAACGACCAAAGCGCCTTGAAATTCCTGCCGGAAAATCAAACAGATTTTGCCTTTACGGTGTTCGCCGAAGAATTTGGCTTTTTTGGTTGCGTTTTGTTTGTTTCGTGCTTTGCCTACTTAATCTTCTACGGTTCAATTGTTGCATTGCAGTGTAAAAATTATTTTGGGAAAATGCTTGCTTTTGGTATAACTTCCCTGCTTTTTATTCACATATGCGTGAACCTTTCAATGATTATGGGACTTATGCCCGTTGTTGGAATTCCACTGCCATTTGTTTCGTATGGCGGCTCTTCGTTGCTTTTGTGTGTTTTTTGCCTTGGAATTTTAATTAATATTGACATAAACAAAAACACTGTTATACAATCCAGCACAACAACTTTTATGTATAAATGAAACAAAAATTATTCGTTGAAATTGCAATTTGCGGTGCACCAAACGCTGGTAAATCAACATTTCTAAACGCAATGCTGAAAAGAAAGCAAAGCATTGTTAGTTCAAAAATTCAAACAACTCGCGTGCCAACTCTTGGAACGTTTGAAAGTGATGAAATTCTAATCAATTTTATCGATTCTCCCGGGGCGTTCAGGGCTCGTAAGGGTTATTCACTTGAAAAAGCGATTTCAAAACAAGCATGGGGCGTTCTTGCCGCAAGCGAAAACATTATGCTATTCGTGGACGGAACTCGTGGAATTTGTCAAAACACGCAATACATAATTCAAGCCATTCAAAAAGGCAAGGAAGAGGAAGGGAAAAAAGCGATTGTCGTTATCACAAAAATTGATTTAACCTCAACCCAAAAAAAACTTGAACTTGCAAAGGAGCTTGATGAAACGGGTGCTTTTGAAGATATATACATGATATCCTCACGCTCTGGTGCTGGCACGGAAAACCTGATGAACTACTTCAAATCCATTGCAACGCTTGAAGATGTCTCCGACCTTTCATTTGACGATGCTCGCGATGATAAAAAGAATTTTATGTCGGAAATTACTCGTGAAATTATTTTTGAAAACCTTGCAAAAGAACTTCCATACTCCTGCAACATAGTCACAAATTCAATCGAAGAAGATGACGAAAAACTTGTTGTGAATCAGGATATTTTCGTTACTAGGGAGTCACACAAAATTATTTTGATTGGGAAAAAAGGTAATCAAATTAAGGAAATTGGTGCATTGGCAATTGATGAACTTGAAAAAATCTATAAAAAAGAGGTATTCTTAACGCTTGAATGTAAAATTGATGAAAGATGGCGTGAAAACTTCGAAAACGAAATTTTGGGGGAATGATTGGCGAAAATTATCGCATTTGGGGTTATAAAAAACTTGACATAGCCCCAAGCCTTGTTTGTAATAAGGCATATAAACACTTTATGAATCAATGATTTCAAAATATAACCCAATAACATTGTGGTGGAAAGATATTCATAAACCAACAATATATTCAATTCTTTTCCTTATTGCATCAGGGTTTGTAGCAATATTCTCCGCCAGTTATCAAATTGGTGGTGTTCTTGAAATTTCTGAAATGCACTTTTTCAAAAAGCATTTGTTCTTTTTGGTGATATCAGTCGTGATATTCTTCGGAATATCCCTGCAAAACACAGAAAGCATACTGAAAATTTCACAAATTGGAATAATATGTTCAATTTTTGCCCTAATTGGAGTGCTTGTAATAAACGGAAAGCAGGTTAAAGGGGCGGAAAGATGGCTTGATTTACGCTTCATAACAATTCAGCCTTCAGAAATTTTAAAGCCGTTTTTTGTCGTCATAACAGCACATATATACTACCATTTTGAGCAAAAACGCAATATAAAAATTCCCATTTCTCACGGTATAATTTATGGGATAATCGTTGCTCTTTTGTTTTGTCAGCCAGATTTTGGAATGATTTTAACCTATACATTTGTAACGGGCGTGATGATTCTTCTTTCAAGCATAAGATTGAAACTTATCGGATACCTCGCCATTCCCGTGATACTTCTTATAGCAACCGCAGCAATAACTATGCCCCATGTTCAAAAACGGGTGTTGAAGTTTGTAAATGGTGAAAAGGAATATCAAACCGCCCTTGCCTATAATGCTATCAAAAACGGTGGATTTCTTGGCAAAGGTCTTGGTTCTGGTGAGGTTGCGAAAAAACTGCCAGATTCCCACAACGATTTCATCTTTTCCAGAATTGGCGAGGAACTTGGCGGAATTTTCCTTATTGCAATCATTATCGCCTTTTCTTTGCTGATATTCTCCAATATTGCGTATGTTTTGCGAGAACATGAGTTTTATCGCAATCTTGCGTTTAATTCAGATGCAAAAGCAGCAAAATATCAACGAGAAATCCTCATAAATAATTACATAATACTCCTAACCGCTGCACTGTTATTTTTCGAAATGTTTGTGAATATGGCAGTGAATTTAAGCCTTATTCCGCCAAAAGGTATGGCACTTCCATTCATTAGTTATGGCGGCTCTTCCATGATATCAAACGCATTTTTGATGGGATTTCTTTGTGTTGCCAACAGAAAAAAGTATCGGTTTATTCCTGTTTCATGAAATTGATAGGACTCCTCGGTGGAACATCGTGGCCTTCAACGATGCTTTATTATGAAAGATTTAATCAATTGCCCTCATCACTGCCATCATATTTTGCATTGTGTGTTATATAAAATTATTCATGCTATACCCATATTATGTGGGTATTTATTCGCGTTATCGTTTATAATTTTATTCTTTATAATTAGCTGGAGTTTTTCGGAGTTGTGAGAAAATACGGAAGTGTTTTTACGATGTAAATAACTCGCTAAACAACACTCAAAATGAAAATTCCTCTTTCGTTTGCAAGGGAAATTGCCTCGTTTTGATGTAGAAAAATCGTGCTTTCAGCCTTAATAACAATGCCGCAAATGCCAGATTCCACACATTCACGAACAGTTTCAAGACCAATCGTTGGCATATCAATTTTAAGATTTTGCCCAACTTTTGGCATTTTCACCAAAACTGCATCACCTTTATTCAACTCCTTCATTCGAAGAATCATCGCTTTTGTGCCTTCAATTCCTTCAAGTGCCGTTATGCAGGAATTTTCCACAATGCACGCTTGGGAAATGTCATATTTTGAAATATGTGCAAGAAAATTTTTCCCTAGATTAATCGACTGAATTTGATCTTGGTTTGGTGTTTGTTTCGTTAAAACACCTGCTTTCACCAGCAGATTTGGTAATAATTGCGTTGCAGAAATGATATCAAAACCTTTCATTTTCACAAATTTTGTTATTGCGTTCAAAAGAAAATTATCGCCTTTGTTTGGCAGAAATAAAATGTAAAACATTATTGATATCGTCTGAAAATTGACCAATTTGAGCGAAATTTTTGGTTTAACCACCCCACCAGCAAAGCAAATGTGGGTTACACTATTTTCTTTAAAAAATGTGATTATTTTTTTTATTTCAGTAATTTTAAAATTTTCAAACTTTTCTGCAAGTTCAATGTTTTTTGGGCTGGAATCAATCAATGCACAAACGCAATTTGGATTTTTTGCAAGAAGCTCTTCCGGAAGTGAACCGTTTCCAAAAATAAAACCTATTTTCATTGGAAAAATATTTGACAAAGTTAATATTCACTTTAATAATTCACTAATTTTTATTTATCAAGAATGATTTTATTCAACTGGAAGGCAAACGGAACAAGAACATTTATGAACACCCTCAACCAGCTTGAAATCATAAACAAAAACATCGCAATAATTCCACCTCTTCACCTCGCAACCTCAATTGATTCCACAAAGTTCAACATTGGTGTGCAAAATGTTTCACAGTTTGAAAACGGTGCATATACTGGTGAAATTTCTGCTGAAATGTTGCAAGAACTTGGCGCAAAGTATTGCTTGCTCGGGCATTCCGAACGCAGGCATTACCTCAATGAAACAAATGATATCATTGCAAAAAAAATTGCACAACTTACAAAACATGGCATCACACCTGTTCTTTGCATTGGTGAAAATTCCCTTGACCGTGCAAACAAACAGGAGTTTATCGTTTTGAAAGACCAGATGTCCGTTTTTACAAAAAACTGCGTTGTTGCTTATGAACCAGTTTGGGCAATTGGAACGGGATCAGTTCCCCAGAATCACGAAATTGATGATGTCGTTGCTTGGCTTAAGAATGAATACGGTGTTGAAACTGTCCTTTATGGAGGTTCAGTTTCTTCTTCGAATATCGAAAACCTTGCCACGCTGAACATTGATGGCGTTCTTGTGGGTGGTGCATCGCTTAAGCCACAAGAAGTTCTGGAAATATCAAAATATTTTTAATTTCTTCTATCGCGCTTCATTTCAATATTGAAGTCAAGACGATAAGTCGTATTTTTGTATTACTTAATAACTTACTTGAATTCATACAAAAACAAATAACTATATTAAACAATAGCACATTTTTTACCGTATTACAAGAAAATTTTCTTGATTTTTCCACAATGGCTTAAAATGGTTATTCATATTAACAACGCATTATGTCTACACGCCTTTCAACCTACTACATTCCAACAAAAAAGGATCTTTCAAAAGATGTTGTCCTTACTTCCCATCAATTAATGCTGAAAGCGGGGCTGATAAAACAAGTATCATCTGGACTTTACGCTTGGCTTCCATTAGGATTGCGAGTTTTACGCAAAGTTTCGGATATCATTGTGCAGGAACTTGCAAAAATTAACTGCCACGAAGTTGTTCTTCCAACAATGCAGCCACAGGAATTGTGGGATCAATCAGGTCGTGGTTCTTATTGTGGAAAGGAAACTTTAAAAGTGCAGGATCGCCACGGCAAAACTCTAATTTATGGTCCCACCGCCGAAGAAGTTATGACATTTATCGCAGGTTCGGATATCAAATCATATAAAAATCTCCCGCTTTCACTTCACAACATTCAGTGGAAATTTCGTGATGAAATTCGCCCAAGATTCGGTGTTATGAGGGCAAGAGAATTCCTCATGATGGACGCCTATTCCTTCGATGAAACCGAGGCAAAAGCAGAAGAAGCTTACAATCGCCATTATGAAGCATACTTGAAAATTTTCGCACGCATGGGTTTAACAGCAATTCCAATGAAAGCCGACACGGGTGAAATTGGTGGAGATTTAAGCCATGAGTTTCTTGTTTTGGCACAGTCTGGCGAAAGTGAAGTTATTTATGAATCTGGACTTAACGATGTTATGGAGCGTGTGAAATTAGGTGAAAAAATTGAAAATTTAAGGCAAGAAATTTCAAAATATTACGCAGTTACAGAAGAAAAATTCGTGGAATCCGAAGCCCCAGCCGAAACAATTCGAACGCGTGGAATTGAAGTTGGGCATATTTTCTATTTTGGGCATAAATATTCAATTCCGTTTAATGTTCAGTTTCAAAACAAGGAAGGAAAGTTGGATTATGCCTATATGGGTTCGTATGGAATTGGCGTTGGAAGGTTAATTGCGGCTTTTATTGAGGCGAATCACGATGAAAAAGGAATTATTTGGAACAAGGCAATTTCACCTTTTGATGCAATCTTGTTGAATATTAGTCCAAAAGAAGATGAAGTTGCACAAAAATGCGAAGAAATTTTTGCTTCCTTAAAAAGCGATATTCTTTACGATGACACGCAAGAACAAACTGGTGCAAAATTTTCACGGGCTGAACTTCTTGGAATTCCAACACAAATAATTGTTTCTAAAAAAACTTTGGAAGGCAACTGCGTTGAAGTATGTAATCGTTTAACTGGTGAAAAAACCCTTGTTTCAATTGATGATTTGCTGAAAAATGGAATATAACACGTTCTTGAAAAAGCTTGAAAATTTGCGTCAATACATTGTTCTGCATAATGTTGATGGAATTTTTTTAAACACAAACGATGAATACATAAGTGAATATTCAAGCGATGAGTGTAATCTTTTGTTTAAATTTACTGGTTTTTCAGGTTCCAACGGTTGTGCAATAATTACACAATACGGAACATTGTTTTTTACCGATGGAAGGTATTTATTACAGGCGAAAAACGAAATTTTACCGTGCTTTGAAATAATTGATATTAAGCATTTTTTTGAAGTTCTAAAACAGAAAAATTTCATGCAAATTGTGTTGAATTACAACCTTATAACAGCAGATTTTGCCCATAGAATTATTCACGAAAACCCACAATTAAGCCTTATTAATGGCGATTATCACCTAAGGTCAAAATTTCAAAATCGTGGCGTATTTTATCCCGTAAGCGAAAAATTGACAGGATTGTCTTCAATAGAAAAAA
>CANKQN010000031.1 GCA_947485035.1 Rickettsiales bacterium
ATTCTGGCATAAGATTGTGTTGTTGATATACAAAGCTTATGAAATTTTTTCGCTTTTGGGTGTAGTCCGCCTGTAAAACCCTTTCGCCGAAGTAATAAATTTCTCCGGAAGTTGGAATATCAAGAAGAGAAGCGATATTTAAAAGTGTTGTTTTACCTGTGCCGGATGCTCCCACAATTGCCGTTGAAGAGCCTTGTAAGAGTGTAAGATTTGTACCGTGCAGAATTGTAACATCACCATACTGTTTACTAATGTTTCTTAATTCCAGCATAATGTTTGGTATCATAAATAATAGTGTGGTGATGAAATATTACATGAAAACTTAAAATCAAGGCTTTTTCATTTCTTTGATTTTTTGTGTGGAAAAAAATATTTTTTTAAAAAAATGCTTGAATTTTATTTTTTTACTTGGAAAGCCTATTTTTAGCACTAACTTAAATTATGTGATATGTCCGAAATCGAACAAAAAGTAAAAACAATTGTTGCAAAACAATTAAACATTCAAGATGAAATCAAAGCTAGCAACTCTTTCGTTGATGACCTTGGAGCAGACAGCCTTGATGTTGTAGAACTTGTTATGGCATTTGAAGAAGAATTTGGCATCGATATTCCAGATGACAAAGCAGAATCTATCAAAACAGTTGCTGATGCGGTTAAATACATTGAAGAAAACAAATGAATTTAGGCAATTCCTCCGTGTTGGAGCGTATACAAAATGATATCTCACAAAACGATGTCGTTTTGTATATGAAAGGCACAAAACTGTTTCCACAGTGCGGGTTTTCTGCAACGGTTGTTGCAATTTTGCAGAAACTCGCAATTGAATTTCTTGATGTCAACATTCTTACAGATGGCGACCTTCGTCAAGGAATTAAGGATTTCTCCAATTGGCCAACAATTCCACAATTGTATTACAAAGGTGAATTTATCGGCGGGTGTGATATCATTCGCGAAATGTACACAACTGGCGAACTTCATTCCCTTTTTGGCATTGAACAATAATAAAAAACATGAATATTCTACTATGCGTTTGTGCATCAGTTGCAATATATAAATCCTGCGAACTTATTCGTATTCTTAAAAAATCCGGTCATAATGTTAGAGTAATACTCTCTGAATCTGCAAGCAAAATGATTTCAAAGGAATTGTTTGAGGCAATTTCGGGCAATGAAGTTTTTGTGCGTGATACCGGAAAAATGGAGCATATTTCCCTTGTTCGATGGTGCGATGTTGTGGTTGTGTGTCCTGCGAGTGCCTCCACTATTGGAAAAATTGCAAACGGAATTGGTGGAACTTTGCTGCTTGATGCACTGTTGGCAAAAGGCAATGTTGAGACTATCATTTGCCCTGCGATGAATGTTGAGATGTGGAAAAACCCTTTCGTTCAGGAAAATATTGCAAAATTAAAGTACAACAGATTCCATATAATACAGCCCGAATCTGGAATTCTTGCGTGCGGAGAAGAAGGCATTGGAAAGCTTGCCGGCGTTCAAATAATCGCTGATTTCGCCACAAGTTTAACAAAAAAAAATGGCAAAACCGTGTTAATTACTGCTGGTGGCACGATTGAAAAAATGGATGACATCAGATACCTCACAAACATTTCAAGTGGTAAGCAGGCGTTGGAAATTGCACGCTATTTCCACGAAAGTGGCTTCAATGTTAAGGTTGTTAAGGCTAAAACAGATGTTGAATTTCCAAGCTATTTCGAGGTTATTCGTGTGAATTCTGCTCGTGAAATGTTGGAAAGTGTTTTGAGTAATCTTCCAAATTGCGATATTTTCATTGCAACTGCCGCTGTTGCCGATTTCACATTTAACAAAGTTGCGGGAAAAATTAAGAAAACTGTGATTACAAACCTTGAATTGGTGGCGAATCCTGATATTTTACAAACCGTGTGCGTGGCGGAATTTCGCCCAAAATGTGTTGTGGGCTTTGCTGCTGAAAGTGATAATTTAGAAGAAAATGCCAAGGAAAAAATGCAAGTAAAAGGTTGCGATGTTATGGTTGGAAATTCGCTCGTTTTTGGAAGCGATGAAACGAATGGCATAATTTTTACTCAAAAAACTCAACAACCGTTTGCTTGTTCGAAGAAAGAACTCGCGGAAAAAATTCTGCTGGCAGTTCGAAGTTTTATTGTCGAATAACAACAGGCGTTCCATTAGAAAAATCGATAATTTGCGATGGTGTATTCACCATTTTCGCCTGAGTTTTGTCTTCTTGAAGCAGAAATGCAACGCAATTTGCAATTTCTTGCGGAATATTTGTGTAGTTTGAAAATTCTTCACCGGAAACATTTACACTCGTTCCGCAGATAATTACCTGCTGGGTTATGGAAATGATATCGTCGTTTTTTGGAATACGAATGCCAATTTTCCCATCGTTTGATATCAACAGTGGGGAAAGATTTTGCTTGGCGAAATCTGTTGCTTGCAGAAGAAGGGTGTATGCTCCCGGAAGATTACTTTGTGCAAATGTTTTGGATTTCTCACTCTCAATGCCATATTTTCCAATCTCTTCAATGGTTGGAATAAATATTGCAAGTGGTTTTGAATGTGGACGTTGTTTTGCAGTGAAAATTTTTTCAACCGCAGAATGATGTGTTGAGGAAAAAAGCCCCAGAATGGTATCGGTTGGTAAAATGCACAAGTTGTTATTTTGTAATGATTCCTTGATTTTCCCCAAAGACGCCGTAATGTTCATAACATTTTGTAATATTTATGAACATCGTTTTGATAATACTATTTATTATGTCAATAATTTTTTGCTTAATTTTGTGCGTGTGTGTTATTGGTCTTGCATTGGTCAGGCGTGGGGTTGGGTATCAAAAACGAACGCAGTTCATTCGGGAGGAATATTGCGATTATACTCTTTTCAGAGAAAATTCACAGATATTTCACAACTTTGAAAGCAAACCGTGGGACGACATCAAAGACAATTCGTAATAAAAATGCTTGACATTCACGCGACTTGCAATCGTTTGCATTTGTGTAATATTTTATTTTTGAAAAATGCAGACTGCTTCTAAAATAATTGCAATAATATCAATCGTGCTTTTGTTCTCATGTTCAAACAAGGAAGAGCTTACCGGCAAAACTAAAAAAGGCGACCTAAAATCTCCATGCGTTGGAAATTATGGAAGTCCATGTTCACACAGAATTAACCCAAACATTGTTAACATTCAAAGTAAGGATATAGCCTAGTAATAAAAAATATATATGATAAAACAACACTCACTGAAAAATGGACTTCGTATAATTGTTGATGAAATGAGAGATGTGCAATCTTGCACTGTTTCTGTTGGAGTTGGCACCGGAAGTTTTAACGAAACCAAAGAGCAAAACGGAATTTCTCACTTCCTTGAACACATGGCTTTTAAGGGAACGGAAAAACGAACGGCGTTTGATATTGCAAATGAAGTTGACTGCTTCGGCGGTTCAATGAACGCATTCACAAGTAACGACAAAACAGTCTACTACATAAAATCTCTTAATACTCATCTTGAAAAAGCGGTAGATATTCTTGCCGATATTTTACTTAATTCAACATTTGACGAAATTGAACTTGAAAGGGAGCGAGGCGTGATTTTACAAGAACTTGCTGCCACGCTGGATACTCCCGATGATGTAGTTTTTGACCATTACAAAGAGCAAGCCTTTGGCGATGCTCCATTTGGAAGAACAATTTTAGGGACGGAGGAGAACATTAAGTCGTTTCAAAAACACGACTTACAGAACTATGTTCATTCGCAATATGTGCCAAGTAATATCGTTTTTTCGGTTGCGGGAAATGTTGACGCACAAAAAGTTTTTGATTTAGGCGAAAAATACTTCGCCCAAATGGAAGTTAGGGAAGTGGCTCAAAATGTTTTGGAGCCAAAATATATCGGTGGTGAAAACACAATTGTGAAGGATTCACTCACGCAGGTGCAATTTGTTATGGGCTTTGAAACTGTGCCGTTTAATCACCCGAATTACTACATAGCCTCCGTTGCTTCGGCAGTTCTTGGAAGAGGAATGTCGTCTCGGTTGTTTCAAGAGATTCGTGAAAAAATGGGACTTTGCTACACAATCGCATGCTTTTATGAAGCTTATCAATTCTCTGGCATGTTCTCGATATACTCTGGAACTTCGCCGGAAAATGTTCATAAATTGGAAGAGGCGTTGCCACGTGAACTTTTGCGCGCAACAAAAGATATAACCCAATTTGAACTAGAAAAGGTGTTGGAACAATACAAATCTTCAATATTATTCGCCAATGAAAGCACAGGGTCAAGGTCTCAAAAAGCAATATCAAACCTACTTTCATTTAACAGATACATCGACAGCAGCGAAATTATTGCAAAAGTTGAAGCAATCACGGTTGGCGATGTTCAAGGTTATCTCTCTAATCTTATTCAAGGCAGGTTAACAAAGGTAATTTACGGAAATGCGTGAATATTGTGGTTTTCAAACTGAAAAAACAGGAAGTGCCTTGCGACACTTCCAAAAACAGCTTTATGAAGCATTAACTAGTTGTTAATGTAATAATAGCATACACGAAAAATTGAGCTGTGTCAAGTCTTTTTTGAAAATAAACTTGAAAGTGTTGTATTTTTTGTTATTTGCTATATATCATTTGACAAAACACCAGCTTCGTGTTATCATTCCATACTCACATTTTTTTATTTTATATGGACATATTCAACATTCTTGGGCTAACCGGAACAGTTATCACCGTTATTGCCTATCTTCTTTCAAGCTTTGGAATTTTAAGTGTTGGAATGTTGTATCAAGCAATGAACGGACTTGGCTCAATTTTACTTGTAACATCTCTAACATCTCATTTTAATCTGCCTGCTTTAATTTTGGAATCTACATGGTGCTTGATAAGCTTGTCTGCGATTTTACGAATTATGTGGTTAAACAAAGCGAAAAAATCTTGAAATTACAATTCAGCAAATGCGTGGAAATATGCGGGAGCATTAGAATTCCTGAAAAAAGAAAAAAACCTTGATTTCATATTTTTCAATGCTAGCCTTGTAGCAAAATACTACCCTTTTTATTTATGCTGCGTTCAATTGGCCTTGTAATATTCCTGTTTCTGATAACACCACAGCGTGGAAATGCGGGTATAACTGCGGCATCATCGGCATCATTTGTTGACCCATCATGCATTGCACCAGTTAGCACTACAGCAAGCACAACAGTGAGTACTGACACTGTAAGGTTGGCAATGCCAACATTTTTGGATCTTAAAATTGAAATACAGAGAAATCTTACAGCATTCTTCGCTAGCCGCCTAAGTGCAGTAAATATTACAAATAGCGAGAATTGCGCAGATCCCTTTGAGGACAATTGTACAATTGTAGATATGCCTATTGCCTCTTCTACCAAGACATACCCACCAGTTACAACAGTAGACCCAGTAACCAATGTAATCACCGTAACCGTAACCGAAAAAACCACCACAACAGATCCGACAACAAACAAAACAACCATCACCGTCAAAACCACCATAACCAACACGCAAACTAATATAGCGGAAATTAAGATGCAAGAGACAGTAGTTGATGCTAAAGTTATCGACAATTCTGCAATTAACGCCGCGGGAATTTATGATTATGTCGTCTTTCAAGCCTTGTACAAATATTTCACAAAAGAAACACTAGATAGTGGACAACTGGAAACAGTGCGCACAAAGCTTGCCGCTGGGTATTCAAAATTTGATGCACGCCCATTTTCTACCATAATGCAACAACAGATTACCGAATCTGGCTTGCTTGACAGCTTTCTCAATAAATCAAGTAATGATGTGGTAACCTTGATTGACTCTGCATCAACGGAAATTGCTGAGCAAATGATGGTAGATGGTTTATTTGCTCAACAATCAAGTGGGTATTCCTCACTTGTTGCCTTTCCAATTACATCACGTCTTATGGAGTGCCTTGATGGAACATTTCGCAACTTATTTATGCGAGACATCAGTGCAACAACGCATCGAACGCCATTTGGCGTAGCACAAGACTACTTCAAGCCCGCAGTAATGCTTGCCTTAATACTTTACTTCATAGCGTATGGGTATCGCATTGTTATGGCTCATGGAATGGGTAAGCAGTCGGAAATTATTATGTTTGGCATTAAGTTTGTTTTGGTTTTCTATTTCTCTGTTGGTGAAGCTTGGAAGGATTTTGCTTTTGACATGCTTAAATCAATTCCCGCCACGGTTGCGCAGATTATGTTTTCCACAATGCTTGATGTTGGCGATGGCTGTGCCGCATTCAAGCCGTCAATGTATCCACAGGGCAAGGGTATGCTTTCATTTTTTGATATGATTGACTGCAAATATGCGAACTATATTGGTTTGCCAGCTGGCAAATCTCTTCCGGGGATAGCCCTTGCTATGACATTTCCAATGATTGTCCCGGTTCCATTCGTTGGCACAATAATATCTTTGCTAAGTATGACTTACTTTGCACTGGTTACATTTGGTATTCTTGCTTCTGTAGAGGTCTATGTCTCAGCAATTTTATTATTGACATTCTACCTATTCCTTGCTCCAATTGCCGTTCCAATGGCATTGTTTGCAAAAACGGAGGGTATTTGTAAGCAGTATCAAACAAAAGTTATTGGAACTACCGTTCAGGCACTTATGGCAGTAGTATTATTGGTGATCACGTTTGGCCTTATGGATGTAATATTATATGGCACAAATCCACAGGATAGTGGTCATGATATGTTTATAAAGCCATCACAACCCTATGTCAACGGCATTCCGCAGGTTTCAGTTTTAAATAGTAAATGCTATGATTCATGGGCAAATAATCACGCAGGCGGAACTTTAGATGGTGGCGTTGTTCCAATAACATGCACACTTACCAGACTTTCCAGTAGTAGTTGGTCATGGTGGGGCTTTCCAATTCCTACGCTTTTGGAAGTTTTTTCACTCCCCAACCCTTTCATGTTTTTGTCAATATTTCTCGGTTTTTATGCGCCGTGCGTCATGGCAATAGTCTCACTTATGGCCCTGCAGTTCCTCCTAAGTAAGATAAATATGCTTGTTTCCACAATAAGCGGTATGGAATCTGTCGTTTCATTTGGGAAGGCTCCTGGTATTCAGGACGCAGGTAAGGTGATTGCGATAGCCAAGGGATTCCAGAGCGAAGGAAAAGCGGCATGGGCGGTGGCGAAAAATTTAGTAGGAAAAAAATGAAAAAATTTATACACTTTGGGAATGTCTCAAAAACACACGGAGTTCTTGGAAACTTTGTAATTAATGCAAATTCGTTTGAAAATCCGAAAAGTTTTGTTGGAAGTTTGTTTATAAAAAATGGCAATGATTTCACAGAATTTTCCGTTGCCCTTAAAGGGATTCTTAATGAAGGCAATGTTATTGTTTTCAGTGAAAAGCATAAAACCGTGGAGGAGGCTCGCACTTTGGTTGGGCGTGAAATTTTCATTGACCGTAACGCTCTTCCACCGCTTGAAAATGACGAATATTACCCCTGCGATATTTTCGGATTCACAGTTCTGGACGAAAACTCAAAAAAAGTTGGAACGGTTGTTGATGTTGTGGATTTTGGCTCCGGTGCAAATGTTGAAGTGCGAAATGATAAAGAAAAGCTTGAATATTATCTTATTGGTAATAACAAAAGTATAAACTTTGAAAATGAAACTATTTCAATAATTTTACCACAGTATGTCTAGCATTAAAAAAATTATATCAACAATATTTTACTCCGCAATTTTCATCGCAGTTGTTCTTTTTGCCTACGACTTCACCACGAGGCATTTAACTCGCACAATTCCGGTAATGCCTGCGACGCAGAATTTTAACGCCGAAACTTTGGCTGAAATAGAATTGTTGAAAAATTCCGTGAAATTGCATGAGGAGCAAATTGCACAATTGCAGTCATCAATTGAAGTGATTAACAAAAATGCGGCAAATTCTGAAATATATTCTAAGTTCTTTTTGATCTCCTCCAATATTGAAAAATTAATGAAAGGACAGGAAAGCGTTGATCTTGCGTTTGATATCAAAGCATTGCAAAGTTTTGCAGTGAATGACAACCAACTTGCGAAAATTGTCGCGGATATATCTGAAATTCAAATCATTTATGGCGAGCAATACTTCGCACAAAAATTTAGCAAAGTCGTTCGCAGTGTTATGAGGCAATACTACGAAAATTCCGAAGACCACCCAGTGATTTCCTATATAAAAAGCCATATTATGCCATATTTTGCCTATATCACACCAGAAGGCAACCACTCTTCTTATGTTCTACATCGTGCACATCAAAAGCTTGAAGCGGGAGACATGGTGGAAGTTTACAACCTTATGCTTGGAATATCAAACGAGAGCGTGCATTTCAAAGACTTCATGGCAAAACTTGAAAAACATGTTCGTGTTGCAAGTGCAATGGAGAAATCTCGCAAACATGTTGAACGCATGCTTGTTGAAAGTGGTGTTTAGCAATGAATTTCGCCTTCAAAAAAAGCGGAATTTGTGAATTCAACCGTATTTTCTTTGAGGAAAACACGCATAGGAGTCTCCCCAGTGCCGTATATAAACGAACCCGCCATCGTGATTTCAATTGGCTTTGCGGGGTTTGCAAGTCCGTTTTTTACGCAAGCAAATGCAACGGCACAAGCACCAGTTCCGCAGGCGAAAGTTCTGCCGGCACCACGCTCCCACACGAAGCAGTCGAATTTGTTTTCCCCAGTTTTCGTGACAAATTCAACATTTGTGCGATTTGGAAAAATGTGCGTGAGGTTTTCGATTTGGCTACCAACTTTTGAGAATTCTTCAATAAAAATTGAAGCATATGCACTTTGACTGTCTTTAAATGCAAGAACACAATGCGGGTTGCCAACAGAAATATTTTCGATGACTTTTCCTTGGGTGCGAATGAGGTGCTTTTGAAAATCTCCCCCACTTACGTAAAATGCTTGAGTGAAAATGTCCTTAACTTCACTAAAATGTTCCTCACTCAACCCCAAATCGCGAGGCATATCAAGTTCGATTGTCGCCTCATTTTTGTTGATTTTCACCGCAACGACCTGCATATCCGTTTGAATTTTGACATCACTTTTGCCCAAAAACTTGCTTGCATAAACGCCCGAGGCAACCGTTCCGTTTCCGCAAGCCTCCGCACGGGAACCATCGG
>CANKQN010000032.1 GCA_947485035.1 Rickettsiales bacterium
GAGCAAGCCTTCTCTTTAATTGGCGATAGCTTGGGATGGACTACTTTATATTTGAAGTTCATTGAAAGGTTTGAGAAATCTAAACTTGGCACTACAATTGGCACAAAAGCACTCTCTCTCTCTCTCTATGTTTATTTACAGTTGGCACAAAAGCTCTCTCTCTCTCTCTTCAGCCGTCTTGACTATCGGCACAACCACCGCAGGCTTTCCAAGGCAACCACACGATATAATGTTTAAGAATTCTTTCCATGTCATAATTGGATTATAAGTTATTAATAAGTATATCATATTTATACCTATATAGCAAGCATTTTCCACACAACCGGCATTTTCAGATAGCCACCGAAAACTCTTGACAAAAAACATTTATGTTTTATCTTAAAAAAAATTATTTGTGATAGATGTCGGAAATTAATATGAATGAATACAACTCGTCTTCGATTAAGGTTTTAAAAGGGCTTGATGCCGTCCGCAAACGCCCGGGAATGTATATTGGAGACACCGACGACGGTTCAGGTCTTCACCACATGGTTTATGAGGTTGTTGATAACGCAATCGATGAATCGCTTGCTGGTCATTGCGACCTCGTATTCATTTCAATTAACACAGATGGCTCAGTAACAGTTCGCGATAACGGTCGTGGTATTCCAGTCGACATGCACGAAGAAGGAGTTTCCGCCGCCGAAGTTATTATGACACAACTTCACGCAGGTGGAAAATTTGACGACAACTCATACAAAATATCAGGCGGACTTCACGGCGTAGGGGTTTCGGTTGTGAATGCCCTTTCTATTTGGTTGAAATTGAAAATTTGGAAAGATGGCAAGCAATACGAAATGTCCTTCACGCACGGCGTGGCAGATGCTCCCCTTGCTTGCACAGGAGATGCCAAGCGTGGACAAAAAGGAACGGAAGTTACATTTTTACCATCACCAGAAACATTTGCGATGGTTGAATTTTCATTTGCAACCCTTGAACACAGAATTCGTGAGCTTGCCTTTTTGAATTCAGGCGTAAGGATTGTATTAAGAGACAACCGCCCCGAAGAGGCTATCGAAAAAGAGCTTTATTACGACGGTGGAATTATTGCTTATGTTAAACATTTAGATAAATCCAAAACCGCATTAATTCCCGTAATTGATGTTCATGGGCAGGCAAACGGCGTTACTGTTGATGTTGCTCTTGAATGGAATGATAGCTATTCCGAAAACATTTTATGTTTCACGAATAATATTAAACAAAAAGATGGTGGAACTCACCTTTCAGGGTTTAAATCAGCTTTGACGCGTGCCATTAGTAAATATTCGCAGAATCTTAAGGTTAAAAACGAAATTCTTGGTGACGATTCAAGGGAGGGTCTTACTGCGATTGTTTCTGTGAAAGTGCCGGATCCTAAGTTTTCGTCGCAAACGAAGGATAAACTGGTTTCATCAGAAGTGCGAACAATTACCGAAGAAGTTACCTACAACAAGCTTTCGCAGTGGTTTGAAGAACACCCAACTGAAGCAAAAATTATTATTGAGAAAATTTTGGAGGCTGCTCGTGCCCGTGAAGCTGCAAAGCGTGCAAGGGAATTAACACGCAGAAAAACTTCACTTGATGTTGCATCGCTGCCCGGAAAATTGGCAGATTGCCAAGAAAAAGATGCCTCACTTTCGGAAATTTTCATCGTAGAGGGTAACTCCGCTGGTGGCTCTGCGAAGCAAGGTCGTGACCGTAAATGCCAAGCCGTTCTTCCACTAAGGGGGAAAATTCTCAATGTTGAAAAAGTTCGCTTTGATAGAATTTTGACATCGGAAGTAATTGGCACAATGATTATTGCCCTTGGTGCGGGAATTGGCGTTGAATTTGATATCGAAAAAATTCGCTATCATAAAATTATAATAATGACAGATGCCGATGTTGATGGAGCACACATTCGCACCCTGCTTTTGACATTTTTCTATCGCCAAATGCCAGAACTTATTAAGCGTGGCTACCTCTACATCGCCCAACCGCCACTTTACAAAGTTAAAAAAGGCATGAGCGAGGTTTACATTAAGGATCAGGAAAGTCTTAATAACTATAAAACCGATGCGGCTTGTAATAATTCAGTTCTAACCTGTGATGGAACGACATACATTGGTGCGGATCTTTCACGAATTATTAAATCCGCAATTAAATTCGAGGAAGCACTGAAAAAGGCATCGCTTAATATTGAAACTGCGGTTATTGAAGCTGTTGTGATTAATGTGGTGAAAAATTTTGAGGATTTTATCAACAAAATGCCACAAATTGTGAACACCCTCAACGGAATGACGACCGATGAAAACACCCATTTTGAAATTGACGGCGAGCAAATTGTAAAAGTTACGCGTGGATTAAAACAGGAATGCAAAATTACGCAACACTTCCTTGAAACGGCAAATTTCCGTACACTTTTGCAGTATTACAACAACATTTCCGAAATTTTCGAAGCAAAGATTATAACATTTCAAAAAGACGAAACCAAGCACGAAATTACACTGCCTTCGCATTTAATTTCAACAATCAACGAAATTAGTACGAAAGGACTTTCATTGCAACGGTTTAAGGGACTTGGTGAAATGAACGCCGAACAACTTTGGGAGACAACTCTTGACCCTTCCGCCCGCACACTTTTACAGGTGAACATTAAAGATGCCGAGGATGCTGATGAGATTTTCTCAACACTAATGGGCTCAATTGTTGAACCAAGAAGGGATTTCATCGTTTCAAATGCGTTAAGCGTTGCAAACTTAGATTTTTAGAAAAACTATGCAAGGAGTTGAAGAAAGTGGTGTAATGCAGGTTCGCGAGGGCGTTGAGCATTCCTATGGAAAGGAGTCGGTGACAGATTTTATATACCAGCAAGGCAATGACACTGTTTTTAAGACATACCAGCAGTCTTACCGAATTTTCCTTGAACTTTTTAAGAAAAGCTACCCCGATTATTCTGATAAAATTGACGTTTCTGATGCGGATGTTCGCTCTGCTCGTGCAATACGATTCAAAACGGACGAATATTGGAAAATTTGGCGTGAGCACGGCGAACTTGTAGCATTTATTGAGGCTTTTTTCCACAAACAAAACGGCTTCAACATGCTTCCACGCATTTTTGAAAAATATCCAAGCGAAATTCCAAATTTTCAAACAACACAAGCTTTTTTCTCACGCTTTTCAACGGATGCAAGTCTTGTAACGCTTTTTGAGGATTGCGGAATTACAAGAATGCGATGGACTATGGCAGAAACAATTTGGAATGCCATTAAAAAACTTGAAATTGAGTTTGCCGGAATTGTGCCAAAAGAACGCTGGCAGCTGTTGAAATTTAATGGTCTTGGTCGAAAAATTGCGAATATGTTTCTTAATTTGGCGTTCGATATACCGGAAATTGGTATTGATGTTCGTGTTTTTAGAGCATCCTGCGAACTTGGTCTTGTGCCATTTCAACCAGAAGATTTCACTGCGGATTCTATCAAGTTTGAAGTTGAACTTATTTTGCGTAGGTCAATTCCAAAGCGATTTTTTCTTGATGCAGACTACCTTCTGTTCATGTACGGAGCTGGAGAAAATGTTCATTCGCCAAAGCCAAAAAGCAAAAAACAGAAGGGTTAATACATACTCATAATTGGTTCATCTTGCACGAAAAACATTTCTTCGCTTGGTTTAAAGCCGTTAAACCCGCTTGCAATTGCTTTTGCATAAGATCCCATTTGTCCAATTTCTATGAAGTCGCCCTCCTGTGCGTTTGATGGCAAGTAGAAAGGTCCATGCATGTAATCGATTGAATCGCATGTTGGTCCGTATAGTTGAAAGGGGATAAGGTCGTGCGAGGCATCTTTTTTGAGGAGTCTCATTGGGAAGACGAATTTTGGAAATCCTGCGTCAAAAAGTGAGCCGTAAGTTCCATCGTTAATGTAAAGAAAGTCGTCTTTGCGAAGGTCAATTCTAACAATAAGTGACATGCATTCTGCTACAATTGCCCTACCTGGTTCGGCAAGAAACTCAATGTTTTCGCGGTTTGTCAATTGCAAAAAACCAGAATGAATTACATGGAAAAATTCCTCCATATTTTGAGGTTTCATGCCTGGGTATACTGACGGAAAACCACCACCAACATTGAAGTAGTCAACAGAAATTTCATTGACAATTTTCGAAAGCATATCAATTGCAAGTTTATAGGCGTCTGAGTGCATACATTGTGAACCAGCGTGGAAGCAAACTCCCACTTTATATGCGACTTTCTTCGTTTGTTTTAAAAGCGCCGGAGTGTTATGAAGGTTGACGCCAAATTTTTCAGAGAGATTAATTTCGGCAAACGAATTTGGAATGGCAACACGAACATGCAAACTTAAATCGCTTGCATGGTCAGTTTCTTCAAGAATTTTTTTCAATTCATATTCGCTATCAAGTGAAAAATGACGAACATTGTGCTTGAAGTATGCCTCACGGATTGAGTTTCTAGGCTTAACGGGATGCATGAAGTAGAGACTAACCTCTTTATCTTTTGCTTTTGCAATGTTTAAAACATGTTCAATTTCACCAATTGAAGCAACATCGAACGATGTTATGCCTTCATCCATTAAATATTCAATAATGAATTTTTCTGGGTTGGTTTTCACAGGATACAAAATTTTACAACGCAGGTTATAAAAGCAGTTTATGGCGCGCTCTAAAATGTGTTTGCGAAGAATTATTGTTGGGTTAATTATTTCATTTTTTGATATTACATCAAATGCATCGCGATATCCAGTCATTTTGTTTCAGAAAAAAGTGAAAGAAAGCGTTTATATTGGGTGGTATAAATCAAAAACTGTTCCATTTCTTTTATGAGTGCAAAATAAAGTTAACATCGCCTTTTTGGCGTAAAAACGGTTGATATTTTCCATAGGTTTAATTGTCAAGCAAAAATGTATTTTTTTATTTCACGCTAAAAGCCTTGACAATAATCACAATAATTGCAACAAATTCAAGCCTTCCAAGCAACATTGCAAATGCACAAATGCCACGCAAAGTTTGCGAAAATGTTGATATTATGCTGGTTGGCTGTCCGTATTCTGCGGCAATTACGCCGGAATTACTTAAAAATGAAACGCCAGATGCGATTGATTCTGAAAGATTGTAACTTGTTGCCGTCATAAAAATGGTTATACACATTAGGGCAAACATGTACATTGAAATTAAAATGACGATTGAAGACACTGTTTGCGTTGAAATTTCACGACCATCGCACTGAATTTTGCGTTTTAAGCTTGGGTGTAGTATTGTTAAAAAATGATGCTTTAACATAGCAAGAACAACTTGAATGCGGAAGATTTTAATCCCTCCGGAAGTTGAACCTGTGCAACCGCCAATTATACCAACTATGATCAAAATTGCAACGATAAAATGCTCGTAGCTTGATAAATTCGTCGAAAAGAATCCTGTGGAACTTTGAATTGAGATGAGTGCAAAAAGGAAGTGTCGAACTTCTGCAAGGGAAAAGGGTCTGTGCTGAATTACAAAATAGACAACGCATAACAGTGCAAGCATTGCGGTTGCAAAGTAAAGCATTGCAAGAGTTTGCCCATTGAGTGAGAACTTTTTGCGTGTGAAAATTCTGATAATTACAATGAATGGCATGGCAGAAAGGAACATGAAAAATGTTGCCGCTATTTCAAGTTTGTAGTTGAAGCCTGAAAAAGAGGAATCGTAGTTTCCGAATCCACCAGATGAAACAGTCCCCATTGCGTGGCATATTGCGTCAAATCCAGACATTCCAAGGAAATAATAAACGCATGAACAAATTATTGCAAATGCGGTGTATATCATGACAATGAGCAGGGCGAAGTCTATAATTCGTGGTGTTTCCTTTTCCTGATTTTCCGAAGATTCCGTGAGGAAGAAATACATTGCACCGTTTTGAAGGTATGGCAGAACGATAAATACAAGAGTAATAACCCCAACACCGCCAAAGAAGTGTAGCATTGCTCGCCACAATAAAATTCCTCTGCTAACATCGTGCAAGTTATAAAGAATTGTTGCGCCAGTTGTTGTAAGTCCTGATGATGATTCAAACAGTGCGTCAATTATTGTGATTGAGTATCCGGGATAATAGGCAAAGTAAAGGGGTAACGCTGAAAGAAATGTTATATAGAACCAAGTTAATACTGTTGCAAAAAACGAAGACGAGCGTGAAATTGAGCCTTGCTTTGTATAACTTGTAACCATCATCAAAATTGAAACAAACAAGCCAAACATTGCTGAATTTGCAAATATATCAAAGTTTTGATTATCGCCAACATACCAATACTCCACCATCATTGGCACTATCATTAGGGCAGAGAAAATGCAACCAAACAAACCGGCGATATAAAATGCAAGGCGATAGTCTCTCATAATGTTACTTTTTCGGTTTTACTGCTTTTTTCTTAAATCCACCAGTTCTTCCTGCTTTTTTTGGAGCATTCACTTTTGCAATAATTTTTGCAACCGCTTCATCAATAGCAATTTCAAATAACTCTTGAGTCGTCTTCAAACTTGCATAAACCCCATTGTGAACAACGTAAGGACCAAAAGGACCAATACCCGCCTTAACAATAAGACCATCTTCAGGGTGAATGCCAATCGTTCGCGGAAGTTCTTCAAGCTTTTTCGCAAGGGTAATATCAACTGAAGAAGCTTCAATGTTTTTCGGAATTGAGACCCTTTTTGGTTTTGGTTCCGTTGGTTTTTTTGTCGATTTCTTCCCAGTTTTTGTGAGTTTTTCCTCTTCTTGTGGCGGGTTATCGTCTGCAATTTCAACATAAAGACCATATGGTCCCTTTTTTAGAAAATATTTTTTCGAGCCTTCCTCGCCCAAAAGCGTTGCTTCGGCAATTGAATTTTCGGAAAATCCACCGCCAGATGCACCATCAGGGTTAAAAATATGCTTACATTCTGGATAATTTTCGCACGAGGCAAAAAGCCCAAATTTTCCAAGCTTTAAGTTCAATTTTCCTTTTTTACAAGTTGGGCAATCGTTTTGAAGAACACCATCATCATCAGTTTGGAAAACAATATGCGCAAGTTTTTCGTTCAAAACCTTGGTAACGCTGTCGTATTCCTCCTTCATTGCGTCATCAACATTTTGCTTAAAAGGAGACCAAAACCCTTTCAAAAACACCTCACGAGTATTCTTCCCCTCGGCGATTGAATCCAGCTCTTCTTCAAGCGACGCTGTGAAACCGTATTCAACATACTTTGAAAAAAACTTCTTCAAGAATACATCAACAACTCTACCGCGAAGTTCGGGAGCAAGGCGTTTTGCTTCGTTCATTTTCACATATTCTCTTTCTTGAATTACCGAAATTGTGCTGGCATAAGTTGAAGGACGCCCTATTCCTTTTTCCTCCAATTGTTTAATCAGAGTCGCTTCGGTGTATCGTGCCGGTGCTTGCGTGAAGTGTTGGCTTGGATTAATTTCAAGCGGTTTTGCGGCATCGCCTTGCTTCATTGTTGGAAGAATTGTGTCATCTGAAATGCTGAAATTATATACTTTCAGGAAGCCATCAAACTTAATGACCGAACCATTCGCCTTGAATGAGTGATTTTGCGTTTCGATATTGACCTTTGTTGCTTCAAAAATTGCGTTTTCCATTTGCGAGGCAACTGCTCTTCGCCAGATTAAATCATACAGTTTGAATTGATCTTCCTTTAAGAATTTTTTTGCTTTTTCAGGTGTGAGCGATGCATCCGTTGGGCGAATAGCTTCGTGAGCCTCCTGTGCTGTTTGTGCTTTGGAAACGTAAAACACAGGTTTTGATGGCAGATATTTTTCGCCCAAAGTGCTGATATATTTGCGAATATCGTTGAGGCCGTCTTGCGAAATTGTTATGGAATCGGTTCTCATATAGGTAATCAAACCCTTGGTTTCGCCATCAATTGCAACGCCTTCGTAAAGACCCTGTGCAACTTGCATTGTGCGTTTTGGCGAAAAGTAAATTTTGCTGGAAGCTTCCTGTTGAAGGGTGGATGTTGTGAACGGAGCGTAAGGTTTTCTACGAGTTTCCTTCGTTTGGATTTCAGTGATTTCGTAATTTTTTCCAACAAGTTCTTGCAAAACTTTATTTGCTTGTGTTTCATCTGTGATTGAAAATTTTTCCAATTTTTCGCCTTTGAAAACTTCCAAAACCGCAGGAACCTTCGCATTATTTACGGAAAAATCTGCTTCAATTGACCAATATTCCTCCGTTTTGAAAGCCTCAATTTCTTCTTCTTTTTCACAGACCAAACGCAAGGCAACTGATTGCACACGTCCTGCGGATTTGCTCCCCGGCAGTTTTCGCCAAAGGACTGGGGAAATGTTAAAGCCCATCAGGTAATCCAACGCAAGCCTTGCTTGTTGAGCATTCACAAGGTGGTAATCAATTTCACGAGGATTTGCAACTGCGTGTAAAATTGCCGATTTGGTAATCTGGTTGAAGGTAATTCTGACCACTTTTTTTGGCAGGGATTTCCTCTCCTTCAACGCTTCGTAGACATGCCAAGAAATTGCCTCCCCTTCGCGGTCGGGATCTGTCGCTAGGTATAGCGTATCGCATTCTTTTGCTGCTTTTGCAAGTTCGGCGACTGTTTTTTTGGAGTCAGCGGAGACTTGATAGTCCATTTTGAACTCATTAAGGACATCTACGGAGCCATCTTTGGAGGGAAGCTCGCGAATATGTCCAAATGAAGCCATAACCTTAAACCCTTTTCCAAGATATGATGTTATAGTTTTTGACTTAGCAGGCGATTCCACAACAACAATATTCACAAACGACAAAAAACATTTGAACCCTAAATGAAAGCATCTTTTGCAATGTCAAGATTAAACTTAAAATAGGGTTGGTTGTTGTGGTTATTTTGATATGCCTCCGCCTGCCTGCGTTTTACTCTTATCGTTTGGCGAGTTTATCGAGACTGACGTTATTTGGTTTGAAGTAAGCGTCTTATCGCTCAATGAAGACTCATTATTACTCACTTCAGTAAATGCCTGAGATCTTAACTGTTGATTAGCATTTGGTAGATTACTACAATCCATCTGCGGTTGTTCATTAGATAGATTTCCCTGCTCTTTGTTGTTATCTTCTCGAGCTTCAGTCTCACGACATTCAATCATGTCTTTAATTATTTGCTTAA
>CANKQN010000033.1 GCA_947485035.1 Rickettsiales bacterium
AAAATTGAAGATGCTGTGGAAATTCGTGCGTCGAGTTATCTTGAAGGGTGCATTGTGGAATCTGGTGCATTTGTTGGACCATTCGCCCGAATTCGCCCAAACACAATTATTCAAGAAAACGCAGGAATTGGCAACTTTGTTGAGGTTAAAAATTCAACAATTGGCAGGAAATCAAAGGCTGGACACCTTTCATACATTGGAGATTCCCAAATTGGCAACAATGTGAACATTGGTGCAGGCACAGTTTTTTGTAATTATAACGGCTTTGAAAAGTTTGAATCAACAGTTGGCGATGGTTCGTTTATTGGTTCAAATTCAACAATAATTTCGCCCGTTGAAATTGCCACTGGTACAATTGTTGCGGCCGGCTGCGTGATTACAAAATCAACGCAAGAAAATTCGCTTGTAATTGCACGAAGTGAGCAGGTTGAAATTTCAAACGGTGGTGAAAAATTCCGCCAAAAACACGGGAAATAATTTTTTTATTTTCTTAAAAAAAGCGAAATTGCAATAATTGCAGATGGCGTCATGCCTTCAATATTCATTGCATCGGCAAGAGTGTGCGGGCGAAATTTTTCAAGTTTTTCAATAACTTCTTTTGAAAGAGACTGAATTTGTGAATAATCAATGTTGTGTGGAATGATCGTTTTTTCGCGTTCTTGAATTATTTTAATGTCCTGTTCTTGCCGTTCAAGATATGGTAAATATTTTGCCGTAATTGTGACCGATTCTTGAACATTGTGCGAAAAATCTGAAAATTCGGGAAATAATTGGGAAATGTTTTGATTGGAAATTAATTGGTGTGAAAGAAGGTCTATGCCATTTCTGCGAACGCCATCTTTGGAAATTTCAATGCCAAAAGTTGCAAGTTCGTTTGGGGTGTATCCTTTTTTTTGTAAAATTTCCAGCAGTGTTTCATAATTTTTTTTCTTTTTTTCAAAAGTTTCCGTGCGTAATTTTGAAGAAATTCCAAGGGAGATTGCATGAGGTGTGAGTCTGAAATCTGCGTTATCAGAGCGAACGGAAATTCGGTGTTCGCACCTTGAAGTGAACATTCGGTATGGCTCGGTAATGCCTTTGGTGGTGAGGTCGTTTATCATTACACCAATATAAGATTCCGTTCGCGAAAGAACAAAAGACGGTTTTGCAAGAGCATTTTGCGAGGCGTTAATTCCGGCAATAATTCCTTGCCCAGCTGCCTCTTCATAGCCAGTTGTGCCATTTATTTGCCCAGCAAGGAACAAATTTTTTATTTTTTTCGTCTCCAATGTTGGCAAAAGTTCCTGAGGATTCACATAATCGTATTCAATTGCGTAACCTGCTTGTGCAATTTTGGCGTTTT
Source organism: Rickettsiales bacterium (assembly GCA_947485035.1). Lineage (GTDB taxonomy): Bacteria > Pseudomonadota > Alphaproteobacteria > Rickettsiales > Deianiraeaceae > CAJQOT01. The sequence goes on from CANKQN010000033.1 coordinate 1,343, forward strand.
CAAGACCCTTAATTTTATTAATAAATTTTTGCTGAATTTCCAGTGGCATTGCGGTTGAAATTCCTGCAGGGTAGACCAAATTTGAATCAAGACCTTCAATTTCAAGAAAAATTCTGTGAGCAGGATTTTCAGGAAAACGAATGGTTTTGTCTTCAATTGATGGGCAGTATCGTGGACCTTTCGCCTCAATTTCCTTGGTATAAATTGGTGAAAGTTCACTGTTTTGAAATAAAATATTGTGAGCCTCCTCATTTGTAGAAGTTATTGCACACGGAATTTGTTCAACCAAAATTTCTGTATTCACGAACGAAAAAGGGCGGGGCGGAATGTCGCCTTTTTGCACTTCAAGTTGAGAAAAATCGATTGTATCGCGAAAAATTCGGGGTGGAGTTCCCGTTTTTAAGCGTCCAAGTTCAAAACCAAAGCGGGCAAGCGTTTTTGAAAGTCCGTAACTTGCCTTTTCACCAACTCTTCCTGCGGGAATTTTTTCTTTTCCAAGTAAAATCATACCGGAAAGGAATGTTCCAGTTGTTAAAACCACGGTTTTGCAGGAAATCTGCGTGCCATCGGTTAAAATTACTCCACGAATTTCATCATTTTCAAGAGCAATATCTTCAACCTGTGCAATTATAATATCAAGATTTTTCCTCTCTTTCAAGTATTTTTTTGCGGAATTATGGTAGAGATTTCTATCGGTTTGTGCACGAGGACCCAACACAGCTGGACCTTTCGTTTCGTTTAAAATTTTGGAATGAATGGTGGAATCATCGGTAATTATTCCCATAATTCCGCCAAGTGCATCAATTTCACGAACAATAATGCCTTTTCCAATTCCACCAATTGATGGATTGCACGACATTTGACCGAGGTTTTTCTCGGAAAGTGTAATCAATGCAACACTTTTAAGCATTGTGGAGGCAATCCATGCAGCTTCAATTCCGGCGTGCCCTCCGCCAATAACAATGCAATCGTATGATTTTCTACAATCCATTAAAGAATATCAAGTTTGTCAACAGCCATAGAAACTAGGGCGAAATCCTGTTTTTCTGATTTTGCGATGTCGTCAACAAGCTTGCCAAAAAGTGCCAATTGCTTTTGTTTTTCATCAATCCACTCTTGTTTTGTTGCGAAGTGGAGGGAAAATCTTTGCGAAAGTGTACAATATTTTGTGTAAAGTTTTAACTCTAATTCACGAATTGCATTCTTATGAAGTGCTGATTCAACAGGGATATTTGCAATCCACTGTGAAAGTTGATCAATGAAAACATCTTGACGAAGATCGTAATATCCTGCGATTTGCTTTTCCAAAATTTCTGGCTTATGGTTATGTACAACCATTTGGAACATTTGCATTTGCTCAATCGTTTTTGCAAGATTGAAGGCGATTTCTGACGGCACATTTTGTCCTTCAAACAATTTTTGACGAGCAATCACACCAGTTTTTTCAGTATAATTCGTGATAAATTTGCTCAAAATGCCAATGCAAGGCGACATATTTTCCACCATTTGAGTAATTGGAAGTGGTGCGAAGTGGTGACTCAAAAGCATATGAATACACTTGTGGATAAACCCATTTATTGTGGCAAAAAGTTCAACTTGCACTTGAAACGGCACTTTGAAATCAAGACTTTCAATTTCAGTCCAAACTTTTCTAAGCGAGAAAATTTCACGAATAACAATATAAGCACGAATTACATCGCAAGGTTTACATTGGCGAGAATCCAAAATGTTGTTCATAAATGTAATGCCAACACGGTTTATAATTGAATTATTTACCGATGTTGCAATAATTTCTTTCGCAAGCTTGTGGTTCACAATGTCGTCTTTGAATTTATCCTGCATTTGTTGCGGGAAATAGTTCATGAGGTCTTGCTCGAAATATTTTTCGTTTATGAGTGAAGACTTCAAAAGCTCTTGATACAGGTATATTTTACTGTAGGCAAAAAGCACACAAAGTTCAGGGCGAGTCAGGTAATCTTTGCGATTTTTCCTCGCAGTCATTTCTTCCGTAGTTGGTAGAAACTCGTTTTCACGGTCAAGATTCGCAAAAACCGTCAGCTTTTTCATCAAGGATTCTTGGTCATCAATTTTAATTTTTTGATTAAACGATGTAATTGTGATTGCTTGCGTTTGAAGGCGGTTGTTGCGCAAAACTAATCGTTCAACTTCCGGTGTCATTTCGTTTAGAAGTTCATTTCTTTGTTCAAGAGACAACCTTCCTTCTGCCACCAATTTATTCATGACAATCTTAACATTAACCTCAACATCAGAACAATTCACACCGGCAGAATTATCCATTGCGTCAGTGTTAATGCGTCCGCCATTGCGTGCGTATTCAATTCTGCCTTGTTGAGTAAATCCCAAATTTCCACCTTCTCCCACTACCGATGCACGCAGGTCTTTTCCGTTGATTCTAATTGCATTGTTCGCTTTGTCCCCAGCATCGCTGTTTTTTTCATCAGATGATTTAACATAAGTTCCAATTCCACCATTCCAAAGAAGGTCCACTTTTGCTTTTAGTATTGCAACAATAAGTTCGTTTGGTGAAACTTCATCGCTGGAAATTTCCAAAAGATCCTTAATTTCTGGTGTTAATTTGCAAATCTTTGCTGAGCGTTCAAACACGCAGCTTCCTTGCGACATAATGGATTTATTATAATCTGCCCATGTGGAGCGTGGTAAATTGAACATGCGTTCACGCTCGATAAACGATTTTTCGGAATCTGGGTTTGGATCGACAAAAATATGCAAATGATTAAATGCCGCAAGAAGTTTCGTTTTTCTTGAAAGCAACAGTCCATTTCCAAATACATCACCGGACATATCGCCAATTCCAACACATGTGAATTCTTGTGTTTGCGGGTCTTGACCAAGCTCCATCATGTGTCTTCGAACTGCAATCCAGCCGCCTTTTGCCGTAATTCCCATTTTTTTGTGGTCGTAGCCATTCGAACCACCAGAGGCAAAAGCGTCGCCAAGCCAGAAATTATATTCAGCAGAAATTGAGTTTGCAATGTCTGAGAATGTAGCCGTGCCTTTGTCGGCGGCTACCACAAAGTATGGATCTTCCTCGTCCCATGTCACAATTCCATCGTTAGTTATAACATTTCCGGAAACGATGTTATCAGCTAAATCAAGACAACCACGCAGAAAATTCCTGTAACATTCTTGTCCAAAAGAGAAATATTCGTCCTTTGAAAGGTGTGATACACTTTGAGTTATCACGAATCCGCCTTTTGAACCAACTGGCACTATTACTGCATTTTTTGTGTGTTGAGCTTTGACCAACCCCAAAACTTCTGTTCTGAAATCGTTTGGACGATCGCTCCAACGAAGTCCACCGCGTGCAACTTTTCCAAAACGCAAGTGAAGTGCTTCAAATTTTGACGAATACACGAAAATCTCCCTGAATGGAATTGGCTTTGGAAGGTTTGGAACGGCAGAGCAGTCAAATTTCAAGGAAATGCAATCTTTCCCAAGAAAGAAGTTTGTGCGAACCGTTGCTTGAATTGTGCGGTACAACTGACGCAAAATTGTGTCTTCTGTAATATCCATAATTGCAGCGTATAATTCCGCTGTTTCTTGTTGGATTAATTCCATTTTTTCCTTGCGATTCTGTGTGAATGATGGGTCGAATTTTACATAGAAATACTCAACAATTTTGGAAATCATTTTTGGATTTTTCGCAAACACATCGTTTATGACATCCTCAGAAAATTGAAATTGAATTTGTTTAAGATATTGAATATATGAGCGAAGAAGAAGAATATCGCGGAATTTTGTTTGCGATGTAATCGCAAGCTTATTAAGCGTTGTGTGTGAAATTAATCCAACAAGGGATTTCTCCAAAACATCGACAAATTCTGGGTTATTTTTTAGGCTTTTTTCAGTTTTAACATTTAGTGTGCCGGAGATATTATATATATTAACGCTTTTGGAATTTTCATTAACAACGCTTGAAATTTCACTTGATGCAATAATACCACAGTTTTCAAGAGCACGAACAATGCTGTGCAAATTGAGTGGATTTTCAGATGAAATCTGGATTGAAATGCCGTCTGGCGATTCCTTTTGAACTAAAGCTTTGCAGGTTGTTTGTGATATTTCGTGTGTGTTATTTGAATTTTGCATCATATATTTCTTATGTGATTTAATCTTGATTTTTATAAAAACCTGTTTTATAAATGTCAATTGAATTATTTTATGGAAAAAAAGATGTATATTTTGTTCGCCATATTGTCTTTTTTATTTACTACAAACCTTCAAGCTCTTGCACAGGATTCCACAAGCGACCTTGGAGTTTACAAAAAACAAGTGAACACTGCGTTTAGAAAGAAGGTGATAAAAGCTTACTCAATGGGTCACGATTCCCGCTTCAAAGTTTTCCCATTTATGGAAAATGGCGTTTATGAGGTTGTCTCACTCTATGACAACACCACATACATCGAATTTGATGCAGACGAAAAAGTGCAGTCAATCACAAATCCAAAAGATGATTCATGGCAACTTCTTTCCAAGGAAAACAAGCTTTTTATGCAGCCAATCGCCTCAGATGCTGATACTCAAATGACGATAATGACTACCAAACGCACATATTTCTTCGAAATGTATGCAAAAGAGCCTTCAAACGCCTTTGATGAAAGCTATACATTCTACTACCAATTTAATTATCCAACGGAAGAGGAGCAAAAAACAATTCGCAGATACTCTAAGTCAATTCTGCCAAACATCGCGTTAAATCCGGAAAAGTATAACTTTAATTACACTGTAACCGGACAAGACAGTTTGTATCCTGTGAAAATTTTTGATGACGGCGAATTTACATACTTTGAATTTAAGGACAAGGGTGGTGTTATTCCCGCAATTTTCCTTGTTGATAACAACAACTATGAGTCTCTTGTGAATTTTAGAATGGTTGGAAGTTATTTGGTTATGGAGGCGGTTTCTCCAAGGTTCACATTGCGAAATGGGTCCGATGTTGTCTGTGTTTTTAACGAGAACATCTACACAAAGCTGGAAGTTAAAAAAGGTTTCTTTTCAAAAACGGAGATAAAAAAATAAACCACTAAATTATGGAAAAGAAAAAATATAAAATAAAAATTATCAAGGTAACGGATCGAATTTTGAAAGCACGGGAGGTTTTCCGTCTTTTTGTGAATAGGCACTCTAAAAATGATAAAATGCTTTTATGCACGGGCGGTTCATTTGCAATCACTCCAATTCTCATAACTATTCTTCTCATAACAAAGAATATTTTCTTCAATATATCTGCCACAAACTACGAACTTTTAGAAAAAATAACACAAGAGCGTGTAAAAGCTTCGCAGCTAACCCTTGATTTTGCCCAATATCAAAACCATCAAAAAGTTCTTGACTTGCAAAATCAATATATCACCGATTATAACTATATTAACTCGGGGAATATTATCGAGGAAAATATGATGGAATTTTTATAAAATACAATGAAAGCAATTCTATTTCAAAATGGTAAATCTCCGATGCAAGCTGGTTTTGCGCAGAAAAATACATTTACACTGCGTTTTATCGCTGATAAAAAAATTTGGTTTAAATACGATGCAGCATCTTGGGACGGGGCAAGTTCTACAATAAAACAAAAAGAAATGCACTTTTCCACAAAAGCATCAGCCCTTGACTTCTGCCAAAAACACGATATATCATTTGTTGAAATTGAGCAAAAAAGTAAAAAAATTCCAACGAAGTCCTATAATGATACCATTTTGAACTCATAAAATGTACGACAATACCAACATATTTGCCAAAATTATTCGCAAAGAAATTCCATGCAAAATTGTTTATGAAGACGAAACCGTTATGGCATTTCACGATATCAACCCCCGTGCTTCAATACATGTTTTAGTGATTCCAAAAATTGAATCCGAAACATTCACAGATTTCACAACGAATAATAGAGACGAAATGCTCGCAAATTTCTTCAAAAAAGTTAACAATATTGCATGCGATATTTTGAAACTGCCAAGTTTTCGCCTGCAAATCAACAATGGAGCAAACTCCGGACAGGAGGTTTTTCATTTCCATGTTCACATTTTATCGAGCTAATTTTTTTTAAAACTTGGCTCTGAATCGATAATTGTTTGAGCACAGGCTTTTTCTGCATCTTTTTTTGTTAAGCCTTTGCCTTCAAATTTTCTTCCACAAACAGCAACCGTTGCAATGAAAAATGCACCGTCTTGAGAAATGATATACTGCGGTAGAGACTTGAATTTTTTCTGAAAAAATTCCTGCACAGAAGATTTCGCATCTTTGGGTGGTGTGAGGTCTTTTAGGAAAAATTCCGCCCAGTTTTCAAGCACAAATTTTTCAGCATTTTGAATGTTAGAATCAAGAAAAATTGCACCAATAATTGCCTCAATGGCATCTTCGCCAACCTTTGCAACGTTGTAACTTTCATCTTTTTTTTGTGCGTTAGAAAGAATTATATGGGGCATAATATCAATGTTTGTAGCAACTTCAAAGCAAACAGAACCGCACACAAGGTGTGAGTGTCTGCGTGAAATTTGCCCCTCGTCTTCGCTTGGAAATTGCTTGAAAAGTGCGTTAGCTATGATAAAATTCAGTACTTTATCGCCAAGAAATTCAAGTCGCTGATAGCTCTTAATATTCTTGCCATCAAGCTTTTTACTGGGGTGAGTCAACGCCTCCGTTAAAAGTTCCTTTTTGTTGAAAACATACCGCAGCTTTGATTCTATATTAGATAACATTTTTCATTGTGCGTTTAATTTTTTTAATTTTTGTGTGCATCATTGTGCGTTTGAGGTCAGAAACATACGAGCCAATAGTCTTGCCATTGAGGTGGTCAATTTCATGCTGAATGCAGGTTGAAAGCAGACCGTCAGCATCAAGTTCGCACTGGTTTGAGTCAAGATCAAGATACCTCACGCGAATTTGTTTTGGGCGTTCTATATTCACAAATTGGTCAGGAAATGAAAGGCAGCCTTCGTTGTACAAATTTAAAGTTGAATCGTTGTGGATTATTTCGGGATTTATCATAATAATTTGCCCAGTTTGTTTATTGGTGTTCTTTTCACCTTGTAAATCAACCACAATAATGCGTTCAAGAATACCAACTTGCACCGCAGAAAGACCAATTCCGCCAAAATCATACATAGTATCAAACATATCGTTGCAAATTTCCTTCGTCTTTTCGGTAATTTCCAAAACTGGCAGTGAAGTTTTTTGCAGTATTGGGTTTGGAGCTATCACAAGTTTTAATATTGCCATATATTTATTTCTTTATGTTGTTAAAAAGTTTGTTAAGTTTTCTAAGCTTTTCCTGAGGCGATTTATTGGAAAACTCCTCCTCAACAATTGCCCTTGCACTTTGTTTGATGTAAGAACTTGCTTCGATTGAATAAACGGGATTTTGTGTTGTTCCATCAATTTTTAACGATGGCAATGCAGACGAATTTTTCGATGGCGTAATTATGTAGTGCAAGTCGCCATTTGTCATCTTCATTTCACCAGAAACATTGAAGGCAAGGGCGTTTTGCCTTGCGGTGAAAAAATCGTTTATCAGCACACCATTGATTATTGTTATTTTTGCGGATATGCTGTCAATTTTGGATTTCATATTATACAGAAAATATTTTTCCTTGATG